>JBARUP010000280.1:0-18009 GCA_049645805.1 Nodosilinea sp. | reverse complement strand
GTGCTGTTCCTGCGATCTTAGAGAAACGCCCGATCAATAGCTGCCGTGCTTTTCTAAAAGCTGCCCCATGACTCAAACGCCGCTTTCTATTCAACAGACCTTTCAATCTCTAACGCCCTTTGATCGGCTGCCTACAACGGCGCTGGAGCTGCTGCTGCAAACAGCTCAGCCGCTTAAATATCGGCTCGGACAGCCCCTGCTGCGGCGAGAAGCCCTGACCCAGCAGGTAATTGTGATCCTAGAGGGGCAGGTGCGGCTGCTGGGGTATGATCCTCGCACTCAGCAGCCCGTTACCCTAGAACGTTTTGGCCGCGGCGAAATGCTGGGAGTTATCAGCCTCATTCGTGGCGTGCCCTGCGAAACGGTGGTTGCCTCCACTGAGGTGCTAGCCCTCACCCTGCCTTCGTATACGTTTTTGAACCTGCTCAATGAGCACCCTCAGTTTGGCGGTGCGGTGCGCGATCGCGTCTATGCGATCGAGGCTTTTGACCTCGTTGCTGAGCACGCCCAAACCCACGCCCTCGACTTTGGCGATCTCAAAGCCAAGGCCCAAACTGTTTGTGCCGAATCGACCATCGTCACTCTGCCCAGCGGCCCTTGCCAGCTCAGCCATCTAGATTCCAAACTAACCTGGGTGCTCAGCGGCGGCACGGTACTTAACATTCCGGTTGGGTCAACCCTATCGCTTGGCGACTCTGTAGACGTGCTCAGCCCCCAGGGAGCGCGGGTGCTGGGCATGACCCCAGCGGTGCTGGCAGAGGCCCTGCCTGAACCCACCCAGGAGCCTGAGGCTATAGCACGGCCCGTAGAGGTGCTCGACGTTAACGACGTTCCCTACGCCACCGAGGCCGATCTGGCCCCTGGTGTGCAAGACGCTGCCGCAGAAAAATCGTCGGCCCGTAACCACCCCTTTGCCCGAGGGCGTGGCGAGGTTGACGGGGCTCTGGCCTGCTTCGACATGCTCAGCCAGCACTTCTCGATGCCCTTTCGTAAAGATGTGATTCGCCGCATCCTGGCCAATCAGCACGAGCGTATGGGTCAGCTCTCGCTACCCATCTGCGGCTCGGTCAGCGAAATGATGGGCCTCAAAAGTCAGCTAGTCAGAGTACCTGCAGGCGTCATGAGTCGCCTCAGCACCCCCTGCCTGATTCGCTGGCAAGAGAGCTTTGCTGTACTCTACGAAACCACTGACAAAGCCTATATCTTGGGCGACCCCGAAGTCGGCATCATTCGCCGCACCCCCCAAAGCTTTGCCGAAGTTTGGGGAGACAGCGGTGAGGTACTTCTAGTCGAGCCCACCCGCGAAACACCCCAGCAAAAGTTTGGGTTGCAGTGGTTTTGGCCCTCGATCAAACAGTACCGCTGGGTGCTAGTCGAGGTCTTTGTAGCGTCATTTTTTGTGCAGCTGTTTGGCTTGGCCAACCCGCTGATGGTGCAGATCATCATCGACCGGGTGATTGTTCAAAACAGTATCGACACGCTGCAAGTGCTCGGCGTTTTCCTCGTGATTGTGGCGATCTTTGAGGCCGTGCTCACCAGCCTGCGCACCTACCTCTTTGTCGATACGACCAACCGCATTGATATGGCTCTGGGGTCAGAGATTATCGATCACTTGTTTCGGCTGCCGCTGCGCTACTTTGACAAACGCCCAGTGGGTGAGCTCTCTAGCCGCATTAATGAGCTAGAGAACATTCGTCAGTTTCTGACTGGTACGGCGCTAACGGTGGTGCTTGACGCCGTGTTTTCTGTGGTGTACATCGTCGTGATGTTCATCTACAGCTGGCTGCTGACTTTAGTGGCGCTGGCAACGATTCCGCTGTTTGTGCTGGTGACCGTGCTGGCGGCACCTATTGTGCGTAAGCAGCTGCGCATCAAGGCTGAGCGCAATGCTTCAACCCAGTCGCTGCTGGTCGAGTCGCTGTCGGGCATTCAAACAGTAAAGGCGCAGAATATTGAGCTGCGCACCCGCTGGAAGTGGCAGGAGCGCTACGCCCAGTACGTCAGCGCCGGATTCAACACCGTGCTGACGTCTACTACAGCCAACAGCGCCAGCAACTTCTTGAACAAGCTTTCGGCCCTCTTGGTGCTGTGGGTAGGGGCCTGGCTCGTGCTGGAGGGACAGCTTACCCTGGGGCAGCTGATCGCCTTTCGGATTATTTCGGGCTACGTGACCGCGCCGATCTTGCGCCTAGCCCAGCTGTGGCAAAACTTTCAGGAAACGGCCCTGTCGCTAGAGCGACTGTCTGACATCATTGACCATCCCCAGGAAACCGACGCCGATGAGGCTGACCAAATTCCCATGCCCGAGATTACTGGGCAGGTTACCTTTGAGAATGTAGCCTTTCGCTTTGCGCCTTCGGGGCCGCTGCAGCTGGCCAACGTCAACCTGGCGTTTCCAACGGGTATATTCATTGGCGTAGTGGGCCAAAGCGGCTCGGGTAAAAGCACCCTGATGAAGATGCTGCCCCGCCTCTACGAGCTAGAGTCAGGCCGCATTCTAATTGATCACTACGACATCAGCAAGGTCGAGCTGCACTCGCTGCGGCGGCAGATCGGCATTGTGCCCCAGGATAGCCTGCTGTTTGAAGGCACTATCCAAGAGAATATTTCGCTCACCAACCCTGACGCTGAATCGAGCGTGATTATTGAGGCGGCAAAAGCCGCCTGCTGTCACGATTTTATTATGGACCTGCCCCTGGGCTACAACACCCGCGTTGGCGAGCGAGGATCAACGCTATCGGGGGGACAGCGACAGCGGATCGCGATCGCCCGCACTATTCTGCAAAACCCGCGTCTGCTGATCCTAGATGAGGCCACCAGCGCCCTCGACTACGACACCGAGCACCAGGTCTCAATGAACCTCAAGGCGTGGTCATCGGGCCGCACGGTGTTCTTTATTACCCACCGGCTCAACACCATTCAGCAGGCCGACCAGATTTTGGTGATGGATCAGGGCTCGGCGGTGGAGTTGGGCACCCACGCCGAGCTGATGGAGCTACAGGGACGCTACTTTACTCTTTACCAGCAGCAGCTCAGCGGTGTTTAGAGAGGCACTAATGAACAAGCAGCACCCGATCGCCCGCAGGGTGCATTAGCCCAGCAGTGCAGCATCTATCCTGAAAGCAAGTTCATTCCAGACAAGAAGTGGTTTCTCTAATCAATGATTTTCGAACGGTGCGTTGCGGCCCAGCAAAGGCGCTAGTCTTCCTCCTCGGTTAAGCTGCGGCCTAACACACCCTACCCACCCCCTCACTCACTTAACCATGGTTCGCATTAACGGCCTTACACCCAATCAAACTCCTACCGGCGACCCAGACGGCGATGCCGTGCTGGCCAATCAGCCCTCGCGTCAGCAGACCCAGTTCGACAAACCGGTGATTCTTCGCCAGTCGCCTCGCTGGTCGCGGGCGGTGGTGTGGACCCTAGTTGGGGTCACGACATTCTCCCTAGCCTGGGCCTGTTTGGCCAAGTTTGAGGAGGCGATTCCAGCCCAGGGCAAGCTTGAACCTAAAGGCATGGTGCAGCCGGTGCAGGCTCCGGTAGGGGGTGTGGTAGAAGAGGTACTAGTAGAGGAAGGTCAAACGGTAGAAGTGGGCGAGCCGCTGCTGCGGTTTGACCCCGAGACAACCCAGGCTCAGCTTGAGTCGCTAGAGGCGATTCGCACCAAGCTGCTGGAAGAAAATGCTTATTACAAAGCGCAGCTGGCTGACGAAATCGAGGTTAGCGCTCCTGTTGATATTGCCCCTGGCCTGGTGCAGCTCACCAGCAACCGAGCCGCCCTAGTGGCCGAAAATGCCCTCTACCGCGCTCAGCTCGCGGGTGATGCCACCGGAGAAACCCTGCCTGCGGCCCAGCGCGATCGCCTGCGGGCCTCCAACGCCGAGCTTAACTCACGCCTCAGTATCGCTGACTTGGAAGTTGACCAGCTGCGCCGTCAGCTTACCCAGACCCAGGCCCAGCTTGCCAACGCTCGCGATGCTCTACGGGTGAACCAGAATATTCTCGATCGCATTAAACCCCTGTACGAGGCGGGGGGGATTGGCGAAATTCAGTACCTCCAGCAGGAGCAGGAGGTGAACAATCGCCAGACTGAAGTGAACCGCCTGATCGAAGAAGGGCAGCGGATAGAGCTGGCGATCGCCCAGGCCCAAGAGCAGCTTCGCAATACCTCCATCGCTTCTCAGGATGAGCTACAGCAGCGCATTGCTGCCAACGACAACCAGATTGCCACGATTGATAGCCAGCTGACCAAAACGATGCTTGAAAACGACAAGCGCCTGCAGGAAATTGACGGACAGGTTGCCCAGTTTGAACAAACCCTAGGCTACCAGGAGCTGCGTGCCCCTGTCAGCGGCACGGTTTTTAATCTCAAAGCTAACCAGCCCGGCTATGTGGCTAACTCCACCGAGCCGATTCTTGAAATTGTGCCCACCGATTCTTTAGTAGCGCGGGTGTTTATCACCAACCGAGATATTGGCTTTGTGCACGAGGGTATGGCTGTGGACGTGCGCATTGACTCATTTCCCTACAGCGAGTTCGGGGATGTGAAGGGTACGCTGACCCAAGTCGGCTCCGACGCGCTGCCCCCCGACCAGATCAACCCTACCTACCGTTTTCCGGCAGAGGTCACCTTAGGCGACCAAATGATCGCCATTGACGGCAAGCCGGTGCAGCTTCAGTCGGGGATGTCGCTGAGCGCCAACATTAAGACGCGCCCCCGGCGCGTCATCACCATTTTCTCTGACCTATTTGTGCGCAAGATCGATACGATCAAAACGGGCGGTTAGGACACACTAGCCAGCAACCCCAGCGCCTACAGAAGCAGCGCTGGGTACATACGTATATGCAGCCTGTAGCAATACCTTCAGTCGTGACCTCGCTTAAATGACTCGCGGGCATCCTCGGGTTTCAGCGCTCGTCGCGTTAGGTTTGTTGTATACCAACCGGCAGAGAGGGCCAGCACGGCACCTCCGCCCTGCAGCGCCAGTTTTCTGGCGGTTAGCCCTTCTTGAAACAAGGCTATGCCAAAGGACCCTAAATAGACATATAGCGTAATGACCGGCAGCATGCCTAACCACGAGCAAAAGCAGTACTGCCAAAAATTGACTTTAGTACAGCTAAAGCCGTAGTTGAGGATGTTAGACGGCACTAAGGGCGACAGTCGCGACAGCAGCAGAATCTTCCAGCCCTTTTGCCCTACAGCGTGATCGAGCTGGGCGAAATTAGGATTCTTGCTGATCCAGCGTTTGATGCGATCGCGCGCTAGCCTGCGCCCCACCCCAAAACAGGCCACGGCCCCAAGCAGGTCAGCCACGGACACAACTATAATTCCTTTGACCAGTCCAAAGGCGGCTCCGGCGACCAAAATCAGCACAATGTTGGGTAAACCGACCACTGTTGCGACTGCATACAGCACAACAAAAGCCGGAACGGCTACCGCACCCAGGCCTAGCAGCCAGCTGTACATGCCCACAAACCAGTCCTGCAGCGGCAGTCTGCTGCTAAGCAGGGCCAGTGCTACGCCGCCTGAGACAAAAAGCCAAAATCTGCGGCTCCGCAACAGTGTTTTCATACCCGTGGGGTTCTACGTCGATAGATGCAGACGGAGAACTGCTTAAGCATAGTCAGTCTTGGCTTCCTTTGCGTCTGTCTTAGGAGAACCGGATCCTAAACTTTCGGCCTGAACTGAACTGACGCGGCTTACCGCTGTTCTAGGTGCACCCGCATCGCTAACGTTTTGGCTGCAACCAGGCTGAGTTGGACTTGCCCGACGAGCTCAGGTCGGCAGTTTGGGAAGGTCCGCAGAATTCGATACACTATTAGCAATCAAGCAGCAATCAAGCCCTGTATTTAGCGAGTACTTGCCCGATACACGTTCAGGATCAGTCCCTATGACTTCGGTTTTGCCCCAGGCGGCTTCCTCAGCGCCCACAATTGCCCCTGAAAAGACCCGCCAAACCACCCGCCAGCCTTACCCCAACTACAAGATCATCGTGCTCAACGACGATTTCAATACCTTTGAGCACGTGGCAGAATGCTTGATGAAATATATTCCAGGCTTGGGCAGCGATCAGGCTTGGGCGCTGACTAACCAGATTCATCAGGACGGTCAGGCGACCGTCTGGGTCGGCCCCTTAGAGCAGGCTGAGCTTTATCACACTCAGCTGACCCGCGCTGGTTTAACGATGGCTCCCCTTGAGAAAGCATAATCGGGTAACCTTGTATTAGCTCCTCCTCAAACTCCCCATGTCTAAAGCTTCGGACGGTCGCCTAGTCTGGAACCACTCCACCCACCTGCCCGGGCTGATTCCCATCCTCGAACGCCTCCTCGAACAGCCCAATATTGGTACCGTTACTCCAGGGGTTATTGCCAACGTTAGGGCTCATTCTCCTCATCTGCGGGTGAAGGTGTCGGTGCCTATTCGGGGTGGGTTTAAGCTCCTTGCGCGCAAGGGCAAGACTGTGCACGAAGTTTTTGTGCTGACTGAGCTAAACAAGCCAGACCTAGAAACGGCGGTTGCCAAAGCGGTTGAGGCCGCCCGGTGACCACCGGGTTATCTCCAGTCGTTCACGAGGGCAAGGCTACATTTACCGTAGGTCAGTCTTTCTACCGTTCTCAAAGCGCGATCGCCCGCGATCTAGCCGTACTAGCCGCCAACCTCTATCGCCAGCATCACGGACGGCTGAGAGTGCTTGACGCTATGACCGGCTGCGGCGTACGGCCCCTGCGCTACGTGCTGGAGGCCAAGGCTGACTGGGTATGGGCCAACGAGGGCAATCCCGATCTGGCCGATGTTCTACGGCAAAACCTTGCTGCCCTATCTCCTGCTGCCTACAGCATCACTCACCAGGATGCCAATCAGGTATTTTTTACCTGTTCGCAGCAGCGCGATCGCTACGATCTAGTCGATATTGATAACTTTGGCGGCCCGGCTCCTTACCTTGATACCGGCCTGTGGGCCACGCGCCTGGGTGGTCTGCTGTATTTGACCAGTACCGATGGCCGCGCCACCAGCGGCCACGACCCAGAGCGCAGCTTGAAAACCTACGGAGCCTGGGCGCGATCGCACCCGGCTGTTCACGAACAGGGTTTACGACTGCTCACTGGCTACGCCGCCCAAACGGCAGCAGCGCGGGGGCTAGGCATCGAACCCGTGTTTTCGTTATTTACTGGCCAGGTTCATCGGGTGATGGTGCGCTTGCTGGATAAGCCAACGCTAAGCGCTCAAACCTACGGTTTTTTGGCCTATTGCCACCACTGCGGGCACTTTCAAACCGTTGATTGGCAGCGCTTAGGCCGGATTGGCTGTCGCTGCGGGGCAGATAGCGCGCCCGTGATAAGTGGGCCAATGTGGCTAGGATCGCTGCACGATAGGGCTACTCTGTCGGCTATGCAGGCCCTGGCAGAGAAGTGGGGCTGGAAGTCCCGGGCTAGACAACTCGCGCTCATGGCTTCAGAAGTTGACCTTCCCCCCTATTACTACCGCCTGGGAGACATCGGGCGGCGGGGGCAGATGGATATTCCAAACCGCGATCGCCTCATTGAGGCGCTGCACAGCCGAGGCCATAGGGCAGCGATACCATCGATGGACCGGCAGGGGGTGAAAACTGACGCGGCGTTTGAAGACTGTGTGGCGACAGCCAAAACTATTCAGGCATAGCACAGCAGGTGCATGCCTAGTCTGCGATGATTCGCGCCGTTCCCGAAACGCGGATTGAGCTGCCTGGCTCGGGTAGAATCTCGGCTCGCAGAAGCGATCGCATGCCCATATCTTCTCCTTGGATAATATCAATCGCTCCGCCGTGGGGCCAGCTTAAATCGCGCAGATAGCCCGCCAAAGCCGCCGTCGCTGCCCCGGTTGCCGGATCTTCGTAGACGCCCCCTGACGCAAAGGGGTTGCGCGTGTGGAACCGCTGCGGTGTCTCTGCGTAGGCAAAGCAGATAGTTACTAGCCCAGCTCGGTTCATCAACGCCCGACCCGCCGCGAGGTCATACCGCATCGCCGCCAGTTTGGATCGGGAGTTCAGCCCCACCACCAAATGATCGGCTCCGCCGTGGGCTCGGGCCGGGGGCAGCTCTGGATCAAGATCGTTATCGCTATAGTCAAACAACCGGAGTATATCGGCTACTAGCTCGAGATCAGCACCGGCGCTGCGAGTCGGCGGCGATTGCAAAGCGGCAGAAATAACGCCATCACGGCGGTGTCCTTCAACGGTAATATCAGCCTGATTGAGAGCCAGCGCAAACGTGCCGTCACCCCGCTGCAGGGCCAGAGCTGCTCCCAAAGCAATGGTAGCGTGGCCGCAGAAAGGCACCTCCGATTCGGGCGAAAAATAGCGGACTCGCCACCCTGCAGCGGTAGGTGCCGCAAAGGCAGTCTCTGAAAACCCCACCGCCGCTGCAATACGTCGCATCTCCCCATCGCTGGGATGAGCTTTTGAAACTAGCACCCCGGCAGGGTTACCTCCCACATCTCCGTCCGAAAAGGCCGCGATTTTCAGTACATCCATAGAGGCAGGAATTAAAGGAGTAAGGCCTGAATAATTGTAGGCGATAGCCGCGACTCCTCATACGCCAAAGGCGTCGCGGCCTAGCTTTGATAAAATAATGTCGCTAGGGACTAGCGAGCAAAGCCCGTCTTTTGCTTCTGCTGGCTCTTTGACTTTTTCTTGGATGAGCTTTGATTAACCTCTTGCAGGGCAGTCTGGAATAGATCGTGTAGATGGATAGGTACGCTTGCAATCTCTGGCAGCTTTGGGGTCAGCGGCTTACCGGCCTGCACCAAGATATCGTCTAAATCATCTGTTGTTAGGTCTGCGCGATCGAGCACCCGCTTCAGAGATGCCATCAGCGGCTCCGGATACGCGGCCGCTAAGTGATGCCAAAGATAGGCATTGACGTCGTCTGTTTTGAGATACCGCTGCGCTATCTGATCTATCTTTGCCAAAGCTTTGTCTGACTCTGCTCCCGTAGCTTCAAGCAGCTGAGTAAGGCTTACATAGTCTTTTAAGAACATCTGCCCCCAGCGAGGATGCACAAACACGGTCACAGCCTCCGCTCGACGCAGATCGTCTGGCAGTTTGATAGACGGCATTGCCATCTTAATAGCCTGATTATTCTTTAATAGACGGCTTACCTGCTTGCTGTCTTCTCCAAACGCCTCCGCTGACTCAGCAATCTCTTCTTCAGAAATGCCAGCCTGCTTGACTAAATCCTTTAGGGACTTGGAGTCGTCAATTCCGGCTTCTGCTAAACGACGCTGGGTAACAACGTCTTGGTATTCGTTTAGTTTTTTATTTAGCTCATACCCAGACAACGTGACTTGCTCTCCCCCAAAGAAGTCTACGAAATCGTCGTGGAAACGTTTTACCGATTGCCAAGCTTCTGCCAAAAGCTCGGGAGCATCACCATAAAGATGGTTAGGAAACCAGTTCTTGAAGTTACCAATCGCCACCGCTAGTTTAGGCTTGCCCAGCTTTCCCAAAAGCATTAAAGGGCCTGAAAATGTCCAGCTGCCTACACCAGCTGGAGCGAGGCGCGTAACTACAATTTCATCGGGACTGAGACGAGCAAGCTCCTCTGCCTTTTCGGTTCCGCTAGGTTCTACCCAGTACCGTTTTTCGGTCAGCCAGTTCATCAGTTCGTAGCGACCTGCTGCTGTCTGAAGAACCTTAAACAGGCCATTGAAAGTATAATTCCAGCCTTCAACCAAATCCTTATCATCTGAGGATAAATCGGGCCGAGTCTGGACGAAAATGTCTAAAACTGATTGGGTAGAAACGCGCCCTTCAGTCAGAAACATATCAACGGCTAGGTCTGAGCGATTGATCCCCTGAAGATTTGTCGTTGACCAATGGCTCAAGCGATCAGCGCTGTATTCTTCTAAAGCCGTAGCTACGTCACCGTCGGCTTCTAGTACAAAAGTCTGTAGCGCTTGCTTTAGGGGCTTAGACCGCTTGAGCTGATCGTTCACAGAAAACCCGGTCAACACGACGAAGCCATTGTAACTTAAATTCAAAAAGGGTTTAGAACAACTCTAAAACAGCTGCTCTAAACCCTGATTGGTATTTCTGCATGTTCACTGGCACGTGATTGGGTCATCGCTTAAGAGGTATACCAAGAGACAAAGCAGCTAGTAACTACCGCTCTCCTCACATCTTGGCAATCTTTCAACCTGCTTTGACCAGGTAGTGCAGGCGCGACTAGACGGCGCGCTTAGTGGCTGCATAATAGATGAACAGAGCTAGAATCGCGCCCAAAACAGCGAGAACCACGCCGCCGATGCTGAGGCCAGACGCCGTAAGCGCTATCGTACCTGTCGTCAAGAGAGAGTAGAGGCTACCGCCGACGAATGCGCCGATCACACCCAGAATGAGGGTACCCAAAATACCACCGCTTTGATGACCGGGATAGATGGCTTTAGCAATTGCGCCAGCGATCAAACCCAATACGATCCATGCCAGAATATTCATGCGTTTTCTCCAGATTATTGAAAAGTTAAGGTGACAGAGCGCCCTCTTCTTTATGAGCCCAATATATCGAAGTAGACTTACATGGTGAGACTACCTAAGGAGATAGTTAGTACTCATCTAAAGGTATACGCGGCGTTCCTGTGTTATTGGGTGAGCGCTCGAGCGACCTGTTGAATCGTATACTGCACTGCATAACACCAACTCTCTACAAACTGGTAGCCCTCGATCTATCTCAAACCCCTATGACTGCTACTCCGCTCACTTACCCCTCCAGCCCCCAGCACGATCAGGTTGACACCTACCACGGCGTGGCGGTACCCGATCCCTACCGCTGGCTTGAAGACCCTCAGTCTGCCGCCAGTCAGGCGTGGATTGCGGCCCAGAACCGGGTGACTATGGGGCACCTAAAAACGCTGCCCAAGCGCGAGGCCATTAACGATCGCCTCACCCAGATCTGGAACTACGAGCGCTACAGCACCCCTTTTAAGCGGGGCGGGCGCTACTTTTACTTTAAGAACGACGGGCTACAGAACCAGAGCGTGCTCTACACCCTGCCTAGGCTAGAGGCCGAGCCCGCGGTACTGCTCGACCCCAACGATCTGTCAGAAGACGGCACGGTTTCGCTGAGCGGCATGGCCATTAGCGAAAACGGGGCCTACCTGGCCTACGGGCTCTCCTCAGGCGGATCTGACTGGGTAGAGTGGCACGTGCGCGACATTGAACCCGGCGAAGACACCGATGACCAGCTGAAGTGGGTGAAGTTCTCGGGCGCATCCTGGAGCCACGACCACGAGGGTTTTTTCTACAGCCGCTACGACGAACCCGACGAGAGCACGAAGCTAGAGGCAGTCAACTACTACCAAAAGCTGTTTTATCACCGCCTCGGCACCGCCCAAAGCGAGGATGTGCTGATCTACGAGCGGCCCGACCAAAAAGAGTGGGGTTTTGGCGGCGGTGTCACCGAAGACGGGCGCTACCTAATTATCTCGGTGTGGAAGGGCACAGACCCCAACAACCTGGTGTTCTACAAAGACCTCAACGACCCTAATAGCCCTGTGGTGGAGATAATTTCAGAATTTGAGGCCAGCTATAACTTTGTCGACAACGAGGGACCGTTGTTCTGGTTTACAACGGATTTAAAGGCACCGAAGGGGCGGCTGATTGCGATCGATATTGCCCAGCCGGGGCCTGAACACTGGCAAGAGATTATCCCCGAAAGCGACGACACCCTGGAGGGGGTAGGGATTCTTAACCACCAGTTTGTCGCCGACTACCTAAAAGATGCCTACACCACCATCCGGATCTTCTCGCTGTCTGGGGAGCGGGTGCGCCAGGTGGTGCTGCCGGGCATTGGCTCGGCGGGGGGCTTTGACGGTAAACCAGAAGATACCGAAACCTTCTACAGCTTTACCAGCTTTACGGTGCCCAGCGCCATCTACCGCTATGACATGGTAACCGGGGAAAGCACGCTATACCGCCAGCCGGAGGTAGATTTTGACCCCGGTGCCTACATCACCACCCAGGTGTTCTACACCGGCCAAGACGGCACCCGCATTCCCATGTTCATTACCCACAAGCAGGGGATTGAGCTGAACGGGCAGAACCCGACCCTGCTCTACGGCTACGGCGGCTTCAGCATTTCGCTGACGCCGTCGTTTTCGGTCAGCAACCTGGTGTGGATGGAGATGGGGGGTGTTTATGCGGTACCCAATCTGCGCGGCGGGGGTGAATACGGCGAAGAGTGGCACCTGGCCGGTACCAAGCTGAATAAGCAGAACGTGTTTGACGACTTTATTGCGGCGGCAGAGTGGCTGATCGCCGAGGGCTATACGACTTCGCAGAAGCTGGCGATCGCGGGCGGCAGCAACGGCGGCCTGCTGGTGGGGGCCTGCATGACCCAGCGCCCCGACCTGTTTGCGGCGGCACTGCCTGCGGTGGGGGTGATGGATATGCTGCGGTTTAACCAGTTCACCATTGGCTGGGCCTGGGAGTCGGACTACGGCTCGCCGCAGAATGAGGATGAGTTTGAGGTGCTCTACGGCTATTCGCCGCTGCACAACCTGGAGCCGGGGACGGCCTACCCGGCGACGATGATTACCACGGCAGACCACGACGATCGCGTGGTACCAGCCCACAGCTTTAAATTTGCGGCGGCATTACAGGCGGCCCACCAGGGGGAAGCTCCCGTTCTCATTCGGATTGAAACCAAAGCAGGCCACGGGGCGGGCAAGCCGACGGCAAAGGTGATCGAAGAGGTGTCGGATAAGTGGGCGTTTTTGGCGGCGAATTTGGGGATGTAGGTAGCTATCACCATTTTGATGGGCTGCACGGATGCAGCTGGTCGTTAGCCCAGGCTAGGGGATTATTCGTAATGTAGTGGCGAATGTGCTGGAGCGATCGCTCGTTTCAATAGTTCATAGTTATGCAATCCGCTATACATAGTATTCTCGCTATTCTGATGTAGCCGCTCCAGCCTCAGCCTGTCGTAGTCTGAGGTTAAGAATCTCGGCTGCGAGAATCTACTGGTTCTGCTGACGCCCATAATTTTACAATTCGTCCCTATAGCTATAGACAGATCATGGCTGACGATCGCTACCCCACGATTCGACTACAGCTGGATCTGTCGCCCGATCAGCCGGGGCTGCTGGAAGGCTTAGACACCTGGCTGCGCTTGGGATTGATGGCTGACCAGCAGGTGCGAGAGCTATGTGAAGTCTACCTGAGCTGCGATCTACTGCCGGAGGCAGCAGCGATCGCAGTTTCAGACCCGGCCCCGATCGCAGTAGCTGCCCCCTCTAGCGAAGCTGAAGACTGCACCGCTGTTGAGGAGCAGTCCGCTACAGACTCTACTCCGGACGAGGCCGCGCCGTCGCTCCCTTCTCCCACCAGCCGCTGGCTCGGCCGCCTGATGAATGAGCTAAGCGTGGTCTGGCTGCTGGGACTAGGGGTATTTTTGGTGGTCTTATCGTCGGCGGTGCTGGCGGCTACCCAGTGGGCGAGGTTTAACGCGGCGGGGCAGTATCTGGTGCTGCTGGCCTACACTCTGGTATTTTGGGCGGCGGGGCTGTGGTGTCGCCAGAACGCCAGCCTACAGCTCACTGCTAAGACTTTGCAAATAATCACCCTGCTGCTGGTACCTTTGAATTTCTGGGCGCTAGACGGCCTGGGGGTATGGCGAGGCGGCGGGATGCTGGTGGGGGCGATCGCCGCCATACTCCTTACCCTGGCAGCTTTACAGATATTGCGTCAGCAGCAGAGTACACCCCTGGAGCAGGCCAATGCTCTGGGGCTGGCCTACCTGCACACCGGCTGGGGAGTTAGCGACATACCGCTGCTAGTGATCTATGTCGGAGTCTTAGGCAGCGCTGCCGCCACGGTTTACAGCCAGCGGCAGCGAGGTCTATCCATCGGTTTACGCTGGTCTACCCTAGCCATTACTGCTGCTCTGGGGCTGCTTCTGGCCAGGGCGTTAACCGTATTAGAGCCGGTTCAGTTTGGTCGGCTAGGTTTTGCCCTGGGGCTGTATGGAGCCACCTGGGTATGGCTGGGGCAGCGGCAGCTGAGACCCAAACCAGCGCTACCCCCAGACCTAGACAATCCTCTACCAGAGACTGCTAGGAGTCGCGCCTCGCGCTGGGGGATCGCAGCCGGGCGGGGGCTGCTGTGGTGGGGCTGGCTGATAGCGATCGCGGGCTGGCTGGTTCAGGCTGGCGGCGTTAGCCTGCTGGGCTTGGGGCTAAGGATTCAGGCGCTGGCCAAGCTAGGCAAGCGACGCGATCTGCTGATCGCCTATGCAATCGCCGTTCAGCTTGCCTTCGTGGGCTGGGATCTGCTGCCTGAATCGCTGCGACAGTCTCTCCTCACGCCGCTGGCTAGCTGGAGCCAGGCCAGCGGCGGCAGCTGGGCGCTGCTGGGGGTATCGATGTTTCCCTACGTAGTGGGCACGGTAGCCCTAGCCGACTGGTATCTGCGGCGAGATCAGCCCGGACTGGGTAACTTTAGCGACGGCATTGCCCTGGGCAGCAGCGCGGTTCTGACTGCTATTAGCCTAGCCAGCGGCCCGGTGCTGGTGGTGAACCTGATTGCCTCTACAATTACCGCGCTGGTGGTGACTCATCGGCGAGCGCTGACCCGCTGGCGCATTGTCGTCACCTACGGCCTGGCTCTGAGCAGCGTTTTGGTAGCCATCGGCGATCGCTGGCCGGAGCTAGCCTCCGATCGCTGGCTGGTGATTATCGTCGTGTTGGCAACGACTGCTCTATGGCTAAGCAAAGCGCTGCCCGGTCTGTGGGGCACCAGCGCCTGGCTCTACGGCGTGGGGCTGTCGGCGATGACCTACACCCTACTAGGCAGTAGCTTGGCTGACGCAGGCTTTAGTGGGCTGAGCTGGTTAGGGCTGGTGATTCCGGTGGCGCTGGCGCTGATTGGTCAATCGCCAGCCAGCGTGCTGACCACAGGCCTAGCGCTGCCGTTTACCCTGGGCCTGCCCTGGACACGACTGGTGGGGCTAGGCACAGCTACGGCGCTGACGGGGGCAAACAGCACCGTTTACCGACGGCCCGGGGTGGCGTTTTTGGCCGTTGGCTTTGCCCTGGGCTGGGTCTACAGCAGTCTGGAGGACTGGGTGACGGGCTATCCCCGCCACCTAACCGACTGGGGACTAGTTACTGCGGGGCTAACGGCGGTGCTGTGGGGGGTGTGGCGGTGGCTGTCGCGGGCCAGTCTTGAACCGTCGCGGCCTCTCTTACCCACAGCTAGCGACCCGCCCGTAGCGGCGCTGTACCAGGTCGCCTGCGATCGCTGGGGCCATCTTCTCGCCGTCAGCGTTCTGGCGCTGTCTACGATCGCGATCGCCATTTACTACCTAGACTGGCGCGAACCTCAATCCCTCATGGCTGCTGTTCTAGCCACCTTTCTGCTGGCCCTGGGCCTGCGCTACTGGGGCACTCCGCGCCCTCTAGCAATTTACCTGGCGGGCTGGGGAGTAGAACTGCTGGTAGCAGGGTTGCTAGTCCAACGCTACCCCGATGTCGTTACTCTGGCGCTACCGACCCTCGGACTGGGGGCGATCGCCCTAGCCCTGGCGGCAGCGGCAGGTCGTCACCCCGCCCTAGCCGCTCCCTTAAACACGCTTACCCTAGTTTACTCAGGCCTGGCCCTGGCCCTCCGCGCCCACGTCACTACGGCCTGGACAGGCTGGCTGGTGGTGGTATCCGCGCTGCTGATTTTAGAAGTGGGGCGGCGTGCCCGGTCCACCTTGGCCCGGTGGCTAGCCCTAGGACTGCTGTCGGTGGGCTGGTACGAGCTGGTCATCTACCAAACAATGCAGGGCACTAGGGGAGAGTCTGCCGACGTTCTGCTGGCGCTAGCCGGGGTGGCGGCGCTGATTATGACCGTCTACCGGCTAGCCGCAGGGCAGCTCGATCGCAGCCTCGGCCTTCCCCAAGGGGAGCTGGTGGTAGCGGCACACCTGCACTGGCTGGTCGGCAGCCTGCTGCTGCTAGGGGGAAGGTTATGGCTGGGCTATGGGCAGGCAACGCTGGGCTGGCTGGGGCTGGCGATCGCCACCGCCCTAGTGCTCTACGCCCTCAGCCAGGGCAGGCTGGGCACCTTCGCGAGTCAGCACACCTGGGTCTATGCCGGACTAGGGGAACTGGTGGGCTGGTTTGTTTTGGGGCGATCGCTGTTCCCATCTTTAGCTTTCCTCGATAGCTGGTGGGGAGTTATTGCCTGCGTCGTAGCGGTCCCTGTCTACTGGGTGGCTTGGGAGACCTGGGGCTGGCCTCAGCGACCCTGGCGGGTGATGGCGGTAGCAGTGCCCCTGGCAGTTACCTGGCTCACAGGCGGTAGAGAGCACGTTCCTACACTGTGGGTACTGGCCGGGTTCTACGGCTGGCTGGCCTGGCACAGCGGCAGAACCCGCGTTTCTTACCTGTCGGTGGGCTGCGCTGCCCAAGGTGTCTGGGTCTGGCTTGACGCCCATGCTGTCTACGATAGGTTTGCAGGAGTATTGCCCTTGGGCCTAGCCATGCTCTATATCGCCCAGGTTGACCCCGCCCTCAAGTCCTCTGAGGGCAAGCAAAACCGCCACTGGCTGAGAGTGATCGCGCTAGCCATTGTGCTGTTTACTGCTTTGGGTAGCCAGCGGTGGGAGGGGCTACCGGTGGGGGCAATGGCCTTGGGCGCGATCGCCGCTGGCCTGATGCTGCGCGTGCGCGCCTCGCTCTATGTTGGCACCGCTGTCTTTACCCTCAACGCTTTCAATCAGCTGGTGCTGTTAAACGCCACGCTTCCGTTTCTCAAGTGGGTCGTGGGTATCGTTGTCGGCGTTGCCTTGATTTGGATTGCCGCTGATGTAGAGCGTCGGCGCGATCAGTGGCTTCAGCTTACCCAGAGCTGGGGACAAGATTTAGACAGATGGCAGTAAAAGCCGACTAGAAACCCGGTTTCTTGGCCAATAGCAGAGGGTGATTCCACACGCTGAGAAGAAACCGGGTTTCTGACCCCTGGCTAAGACCCTGCCACCCCCCCCGCCGCTACGGCGTCTAGCAAATCTCGGTGGATCGACTCCGTTGCGCCAATTACCATTCCAGGTCTCAGGTAGTCGCTGCGGGTGTGCAGCGGCGGCGGCGGGTCACCCGTAAACGTGGTCACGACATAGCCCATTTCCTGGGCCATAAATGCCAGCGCTGCGCCGTCGATAAACTGTCCTCGCGCCAGCACTGCGCCACATAGATCACCGCTGAGCAGGCCGTTGAAGTTGGGAATCTGGATCTCTTTAGAATAGTCAGTTTTGGTGTGATAGACCCGGTAGCGATCGCTGATATGAGGCACCACGTCTCCCATCTGCCAGCCCAGGCAAATCACTGGCGTAGGGTTCTCAACGTGAATCTGCGTACAGTCATCCAAAGTCTGGCTCATGCTGCCTTTGAAGGTGCCCTCACCCCGCAGAGCGTAGTAGTAGAGGTCTTGGCCGGGAGTGATAGCGATCGCCGCCTCGTACTCATCAGCATTTAGCACCGCCAGAATAACCTGATAGTTCGAGTGGCCATCTAGATAAAACTGCGTTCCGTCAATGGGGTCGAGGGTGATTAGGTAGTCGCCCGCCGGGCCTAGATCAATAGCGCGAAAATATTTCGTGTTATAGGTCTGCTCGTGCTCTTCGCCATAGAAGCGCACGTCAGGAAACAACCCCAGCAGCACCACCTCCATCATGGTTTGAATCGATAGGTCGGCATCGCTGAGGGCCGAGGCAAAAAAGTTGTCGCCTTTGCCGTCTTTGTTGGGCTGAGCGGCAATTTGAGCCTGAACCCGCTGGGCATAGGCTCCAGCGGTCTTTAAATAGGGCAGCAGCGCCGCCAGAATTTGCCGAGGGGTAGTTGGAGGCAGCATAGGGAATGTCTTTGGCGGTAGAGCATTCCCAATGTACGCCAAGGGGAGCAGACTTGTATTTCTGGAGTTAGGCAACTTTGTAAGTAGGAAGACCCAATCAAATATAAGACCGTGTAGGTTGTGGTTGAGGAACGAAACCCAACG
>JBARUP010000279.1:0-16730 GCA_049645805.1 Nodosilinea sp. | reverse complement strand
GTAGTGGGCTTCGGTCAAGACCACGTCAGAGCGGCCCTGGCCCACATTCCCAATCTCATATTTGTCGAGCAAACAGAGCAGCAGGGCACCGGCCACGCTGTGCAGCAGGTTATTCCCTACCTGGAGGGCTTTGACGGCGACCTGCTGGTGCTCAATGGTGACGTGCCGCTGCTGCGGGCTGAAACAGTTCAGAGTATGGTCACTGCCCACCAGCAGCAGGGCAATGCCGTTACCCTGCTCACCGCTCAGTTTGAAGACCCCACCGGCTACGGACGAGTCTTCTGCACCGATCAAAATCTAATTACTGAAATTGTCGAGCACCGCGACTGTAGTCCTTCCCAGCGGCAAAACCCCCGCATCAATGCTGGAGTCTACTGCTTCAGCTGGGCTCAGCTAATGACGGTACTGCCACACCTTAGCGCCGATAATGATCAACAAGAGTACTACCTCACCGATGTAGTCAAAGATCTCATCCCCGCTGCGGCGATAGATGTGGCCGACTGCCAGGAAATCTTTGGCATCAACAGCCGCAAGCAGCTGGCCGAGGCCTACGCCATTCTGCAAGACCGCATCAAAGACCACTGGCTAGCCGCTGGTGTCACCCTAATCGACCCCGCCAGCATCACTATCGACACCACCGTGCAGATTGAACCCGATGTAGTGATCGAGCCACAGACCCATCTGCGAGGCAATACCAGCGTAGGGTCAGGCTGCCGTCTCGGCCCCGGTAGCCTGATTGAGAATAGTCAGATTGGGGCGAACGTTACGGTAGCTTTCTCAGTAGTTAGCGAGAGCGCCGTGGGCAGCGGCGCACGAGTTGGCCCCTACGCTCATCTACGCGGCGGGGCTGTAGTAGGCAACGGCTGCCGCATCGGTAACTTTGTTGAAATCAAGAAATCCACCCTGGGAGCAGGCACCAACGTCGCCCACCTGTCGTACCTTGGCGATGCCACCCTGGGCAATAAAGTCAATGTAGGAGCCGGTACGATTACGGCCAACTATGACGGATACCAAAAGCATGCGACTGTGATTGGCGATCGCACCAAAACAGGCTCCAACAGCGTCTTAGTTGCTCCTGTCACTATAGGCAGCGACGTCACCATTGCGGCGGGCTCCGTGGTGCGCAAAGATGCCCCCGACAACTGCCTGGTTGTTTCCCGCTCTCCCCAGAAAAACTATGAAGGGTGGCAGCCCAAGCACCTGAGGCAGATAGCGGAGGAGTAGGGGTCTAAATGGGTGGGTAAGTACAGCCGACTGCTAAACAGGGTCACAGTCCGGCCTCCTCCAGCAGCGGCAGCATGTCGGCCCAGGCCAGTCCCTGGTGTAGATACTGAGGCGCAGCCGGGTTGTAGGGGCCAGCCATGATATCAATGGCCTCAATAGCGGCAGTCTCAGGCAGCACAGGCACTTCGGGGTCAGCGGCGGTGGGGTGCACAAGCGAGCTAGAAAAGCCCCGAAAAATGAGCACTTCATCCTCTTGATCACAGACAGTAGCCCTGACCAACAGCACCAGCTGAGGATACCTCAGAGTATATTGCTCTAGGCGAAGACCAGGTAACATAAACACCTTTAGTTGGTTGCCTGACGACCCTGTTTACCCAGACGTACAAACACAAACCAGGCCAGCGAGGCTACATAAAGGGCCAAGCCCAAAATACCAAAGAATCCCACGAAGCCGTTGGTATAGCCGCCGTGGAAATATTCTTTGTAAAGCAGCGGTGGCTCCAACCAAACCTGGCAGTCCGCTGCCCCAAACCGCGCGTTAGAGAAGGCACAGGGCAAAAAGCCTAGCAGTATCGCGCCGCCAATGATGTTGTAGAGAGTGATAGCCCAGCGCCAGGCGCTAAAGACAAGCTTGAGGGTCGAACCTGGCTGCTCACGAATTTCTTCGTTGAGGTCTACCCAAAACCATAGCGACACAGGAATCAGCACCCGCGCCATCAGCCCGGCTAGAAAGCCAATATTAAAGCCGCCAATCATGAGATAGACGGTAATCATTAGCAGGCTGGCCACCTTCCAGTAGATGGTTAGCAGATGCTGAATAGCGTCGTTTTTTTGCACAAAGGCCCAGATCAGCAGCACCAGCGGCAAAAGCACCGTAAACAAAACCGCAAGGCGATAGTCGGTCCACACGAGGGCGCGCAGCAGCGAGGGTTCTAACATAGGAGCGCAGAAGTGATCCGGTCGAGCCGGTAAATTCAGCCTATAGCGTAGCATTTGACTCGGCCCAACTTTCCGAGTAATTCAGCTCTTCTAAAGTAACCCCGGCTATAGCAGAGGCAATTTTTGCGGCTGGTCCCTGCCCCTTAAGCTAGCGGGTTGACTTATAACAGCAGCTCTAGCGATAGCCCAAAGCGGCTGTCTTGGCCGAAGCGCGAATTTTGCAGCTGAAAATCAGTGCCCAGCCGCAGCTGTCGAGTCACGGCATAGCCGATCGCCAGACTGGTAATGCCCACCTCACCCTCAGTGCCTGGGGCGACCCACTGCTGGCTCAGGGCTAGGTCGGCTCCGCCTCCGCGCGAAGGCACCAGCATCAATCGCAGGCCCACGTCTAGTCCATCGGTTTGATAAGTCGGGGTGCTAAGCGATCGGTAGCCCACCGTAGGGGCCACGTTGACATAGCCACCTAGGGGTAGTAGATAGTACCTGGCCTCACCGCCGTAGGATTCTCGCTGACCGTTCCAGCTGCGGCTGTAGTCAGCGCTAGCGGCGAGGCCTGTCCCCGGCAGCACAAACACGTCGTCTAGCGCTGCCCCAACACCTGCTCCCCCGGCTGATGGAAACTGGGCATAGCCCACTCGCAGCCGGGTGCGGAAGCTAGGCTGGTGTCGAATTTCATCGGCGACATCGGGGACTTGCTCTAGCCAACGCCGAAGCGTGGGACTACCCTCGATAACGGCAGGATCGAGGTCGAGGGCGGGGCCTACGGTCTCGGGGTCAAGAGCTAAAGCCGCTGGAGCAGTGCTGGTCGGCTGCTGCATCTCGGCCCAAGCAATAGCGCAATCCGCTGTTTTAGCAGGATCAAAGGAAGAGGGGCAGGGGACAAAACTGTTAGTAAGGTTGGCAGAAGCGGCCCTCGCAGTAGTATCAGCCTCCTCTGGCGAGGGCTTTAGCGCGATGTCTGGCTGGTTTGGGAGAGCCAGGGCGCTTTGCCCTAAACTTAGGCCAATCGCAGCCACCCCCCCTACTCCTAGCCCATAAATTGTTAATGACACTAAGCAGCGGCTCCCAGACGCTACAACCCTATGCATCTTATCCTCTTCGTTCCATCCACAGAGCTGAGATGGGCCGCCAAAAAAAGCGGCCTTACAACCGTAAGACCGCTGGGGGAAACGAGGATAGCGTTTTGAGAAATAGAAATCAGGCTCTCTAGCGCATCTGACCCCGCTCTACAGTGGCGTCGATGGGCTTAAGAAAGTAGAGCTGTACAATCTGCCAGCCAATAGTAGCAATGTGGGGCAGTTTTTGTAGAAATTGCAAGGGCTTAGGCCGGTTCGACTCAGCAACCTCGGCAAGCTTGGCGTTGGCAGCAGCAGCGACGTCGAGCCGCTGGAAGAAGCTGGGGTGATCAACATTTAGGGTAATCGGGAAGACTCGACCAGCGGTTTTGTTAGTCTTCTCAATCACTTCAATATCGTACTCCCGAGCATCTAGGCCTAGTGAAGCATAGAAGCTGCTAGACCGGAGGTCGTTGAGATACATGGTGGCAAATACCGACAGCAAGAAGAAGCGGCACCACAGCCGGGCCTTCCAGTCGTTGAGAATGCCGGGCTGGGACTTCATCAAGGCCGAGAAGAAGTCGCCGTGGCGGTTTTCGTCTTGGCACCAGTTCTCAAAGAACCGAAAGATGGGATAGATCTCGTTCTCGGGGTGCGACTCAAGGTGGCGAAAGATGGTGATGTAGCGCCAGTAGCCAATCTTCTCGGAGAGGTAGGTGGCGTAGAGGATGAACTTAGGCTTAAAGAAGGTATAGTCTTTGCTCTTGGTCAAAAAGCCCAGGTCTAACTGCATGTTGAAGTCAGACATAGCCTTGTTGAGAAAGCCCGCGTGGCGAGCTTCATCACGCGATATTAGCTCAAAGCACTCGCCCAGCACGGGATTCTTACCCTTGAGGCGACGGCTCAGTTCTTTATAGAGCAAAAACCCCGAGAACTCAGAGGTGCAAGAGCGCTCCAAAAACTCCACAAACACCTGCCGAGTTTCGCCGCTGATGCAATCCCAAGACTTGTCAAAGACCTCGCTGCGAACGAAGTGGTGACGGTTATAGTCAGCCCGCAGCTCGTCGAGGATGGCGAGCATCTCGTCTTCGTTGACCGAGATATCCATGGCGGCCATCTCGTCAAAGTCGGTGGTGTAGAACCGGGGGGTGAGAATAGTGTCTTTGGCGGGAGCTTTTACCCCTGGGCGGATTTCTTGCAGTTCAGGCTTTTTAAGGGAATCTACCATGGGTCCTTCAATGGCGCGGTGAACGTGGGTCGGGCTATCTCTCCGGTGCGCGAGAGCAGACGGGGCACCTCCCGGGCTTAGGCTCACGCAGCCTAGCAGCAGGAGAAGCACACTTCTAATCAAATCGCTACATGTCAGTGTATCAGGGCTTTTAGGACAGGCGGCGGCGATTTAAGTTTTGCAACAAAACCTTTCGGTAAATAACGAAACCTTTTGGTAAACAACGTCGGCTACAGGCGGTTTCGTTCAAATTCGTTAAGCTGTGGCCGCTGCTGTCTCGCGTCCGGGCAAGCTGGAAAGTGGTATTAGCCAGCGGCGGGAGGCAGGATGGCGATCGCAGGCATTGTTTTTATAATTGCTGGGGCCGTGCTCTGGTGGGTGCAAAACCGCCAGCGACAGCGCTGTAACCAGATTAAGCTAGCCCGCCAGACCCAGGCCGCCGACCTGAAAGCTACCGCCGCCGCCGTCGCGGCGGAAATTGGCGGCGGCAGCTGGCGCGACTATGTGTGGCTGTGGGGCACCCCACAGCTCTCGACCCCGCTGATCTCAGAATTTAAGCAGGTAGCCTGCATTAGCCATACCAGCACCGTGGTGCGCGAGTACGAAGAAACCGTGCGCGAAAAGGACAGCAGCGGCAGCGTCACCACCCGCACCCAGCGCGGGTCGGAGACTATCAGCGAGTACAGTCAGCGCGTTCCTTTCAACCTGACCGATAATTCCGGTCAGGTATGGGTGGATCCAGAAGGAGCAAAAATCGAGCTAGTCGAGGTGCTCAATGACTTTCGCCCCGGCGCTCCCGCCGGAGGCATGCTTTCCTACGGACCGTTTTCGCTGGCGCTAGGCAGCGATGCCGGGGGAGCACGTCGCACCCTGGGCTACCGCTACAGAGAGTGGGTACTGCCGCTCGACCGTCCGGTACTGGTAGTGGGTACAGCCAGCGATGGTCAAAGACAGGCCGCAGGAAGCGATCGCACCAGCACCGTCGTTATCGAAAAGCCCGCCCAGGCCGACCAGCCCTACATCGTCACAACGAAGTCTCATGAGGCCGTAGCTAAGAGCGTTGATCAAAGCTCCCGCACAGCCCTTGGCGCAATGGTCGCGTGCCTCGCGGTCGGTATCCTGCTTCTGCTGGCCGCAGTCCTAGGTTGACATACTCCTATCACTATCTCCTCATTCCCCGGTTCCTTCCTTAGCCTCGTCTCCTTTAGCCTCCACCTCCTTCCCCAAACGCTATGCTGGTCTCGATATCTTAGATGTAGAGACCTATGCCCGTAGCCGTGCCTCTCCATCGCTGGCTAGCCCGTATTGTCTGGGGGCTAGTGCTGACGCTGATGCTTCACGGAAGCGGGGGAGGGCCCGCGCTGGCCCAGTCGCTCGACGCCGAGCCCGTGTTTCTTGACGGCCTGTTCTTGTTTGACGTCCCTGCTGCTGGAGATCTAACGGCGGCAGAGCGAGCCGTGACCATTGAAATCAACCTGGAGCCGCTGGTCAACAGCCCCGAGACGGTTTTGGTACGGTCTGAGACGCGCCAGCTAGAGAACAGCAGCGGAGAAGATCAGAGCAGTAATCCAGTAATCTTCGCCAGCGATCGCTACATCATGACCGTGACCAACGCTGATGTACAGGCGGGTGGAGCAGACACGGCCCAGGCCCAGGCTGACCAGTGGGTAAGCGCAATCAATACTGCGCTTGACCAGGCCCGCAGCGATCGCCAGGAGGGGTTTCTAGCTAAGGCCGTGGCCCAGGCCCTGACCGCCCTAGCCACAGCTCTAGCGCTAAACTGGCTGGCCGGACGCCTCTGGCGTCGCTGGCTAAGACCGTTTCTAGATCGTTTTGCCCTATCGCCTATTGACCCTGGCGACCCTGAACACGAAGCTAGCGGGCTTGACCTGTTTTTTCGCTTCACGCTATTTCTGGGGCGCTGCGGAGTATGGGCGACAGCGCTCGTCTACATTGCCAATCTTTTTCCGCTGACCCGCCGACTTGACTCCCGAGTCATGCTCAGCCTGCGCGTCGGGCTGTTTGACCGCAGCCTAGAGCTAGGTGAGCGCTCGTACTCGCTGCTAGGACTGCTGCTGCTGGTGGCGGTGCTGCTGGCCATGCTGATTGTGGCTAGCGCCTTGACCAACGTGATGCGAACGCGTGTGCTGCGGGCTACAGGCCTTAGTCTGGCTGCCCAGGAGGCGATCGCGGTAATTGCCAAGTACACTTTGATTCTGATAGGCACCGTAGTTATTCTTCAGCTGTGGGGCATCGACCTCAGCTCTATTGCGCTGATCGCCAGCGGTCTGGGCATTGGGGTGGGTTTGGGTCTGCAAGGGCTAGTTAAAGACTTTGTCAGCGGTTTGGTGCTGGTATTTGAGCGTCCGGTGCGGGTGGGTGACTTTGTAGACTTTGGCGATGTCCAGGGCACAGTGTCTCGTATCGGCTCTCGCAGCACCGCCATTCGCACCTTAGACCACGTCTCTATCATCGTGCCTAACTCCCGTTTTCTAGAGTCAGAAGTGATCAACTGGAGCCACGACAACCCGGTGTCGCGCATTCGTCTGCCGGTAGGGGTGTCTTACAGCGCCGACCCCCAGAACGTTAAGGCTGCTCTGCTTGAAGCCGCTAAGAAGAACCAAGAAATCTTGACGGCTCCAACCCCCCAGGTATTTTTTCAGGGCTTTGGCGACAGCGCTCTAAACTTCGAACTACTTGTTTGGATCGCTCAGCCCAGCCGCCAGTTTGTAATTAGAAGCGATCTGTACTTCGCCATTGAGGCTAGCCTGCACCGCCACGAGATTGAAGTGCCCTTTCCCCAGCGCGATCTGCACATTCGCTCAGGATATTTGCCCCCTAACCTCTCGCCTGAGATCCAGCAGCTGTTGGGGCAGTCTAGCGAATCGTCAGGCGATCGTCGCTAGGGTGATTGGTCGTCGGTTCAGGCGTTGACGAATCGAAAGGTTTCGCTAACGCTTAAAAAAAGAGCGCTTTGGGGAAACTCCGCTAGAATTACAGCCATATTTGTAGAGAAACCGGGGTTATATACCCGCAAATCCCCGCATTGGTGGCCTAACGGTTTTCTCGAGTGAGGAGTATAGGGAGCAATTTTCCATGAAACCCGCCTGGCCCACCGTCCCCCTTAGCCGCTGGTCAAAGCGGCTGCTAAAAACATTTTCGCTGTTCACTGCCTCGGTTTTCCTAGCCACTGGTCTGGCTGTACCAGGGTTGAGTGTTGTTCAACCAACCCACCTAATCCCTGTTGCTGCCGATATAGGGCTAGACACGCTGCTGGCTCAAGAACCCAATACCTCTGGCAATGCCACCCTCTATTTTGAAACCCCAACCTTCACAGTTAGCGTTCACCCTAGGAACTCTCAGTTCCTCAGTATGAATGTCTACAACAGGGAGACTAGGCGGTCTGAACAACTGAGTGCCCCCGTCACACTTCGCGGCTCAATCATTAGTGACAGCTGGATAAGCTATGACAGCTCTGGCTCGCGGGCAGGCCGCAGAGTTGTCTATCGGGCTAGTGGCAACCTAAGTAACAATCAGGCCCTTCTCGAAATCGTTGACGCCTCTACCAGTGCCATATTGGTTAGCCAAAACAGCACCAGTGTTCGAGACTTCTTTATTCCGGGCGCTGGGCCTGGGCCTGGGTCTGGGCCTGGGTCTGGGCCTGGTAACGACATTCAGGCGAGCACCTTCGTCGGGTTTGACACCCAAAATCACTCGGTGCGGGTGTTTAATGATCGCGGCGTGACCAAGATGAATGTCTACAGCAAAGTGACTGGACAGTCGTTGGTCAATGGCCAGCCGGCCACCGCAGAAGCCAATGAGGTGGGCCCTTACGAATGCTGGGTCAACTACTTTGGGGGGCAAAGCTTTGGGGGTGCGGCGGCTCGCTACTTTATCCGGGTCAGCGGCGATGGCCAAGCGCTGCTGGAGGTGATTGCTGCCAATGGTGGAGTACTGCTCTTAGAACCCCGGATCACTTCTTCACCCCTGGTGACTAATATTCCCCAGGCCGATCGCCCTGCCTGCTTTGGCAACAGCGGCAGTGTGGGAAGTGGCTCACTTGCTCCATACATTGCCGCTGTATTTGGCGAGGATCGCGAGCTTGAGCAGCTACGTCGGCTCCTCAGCGGCGGCGGTCGTGGCATAGGCGGGCTCACCTGTGCGATCGATCCTCGCTTTGAGACCGCCCGCCAGGGCCGGTTTATCAACGCTGCTGAGTGCACCGATCGCAACGATGCCAGCGCGGTGGTCAACTTCCTGCGCGGTCGCGATTTCAACTCTCGCCTGGTCTACCGCAACTTCAGGTACCGCTAGTTCACACTTGGCAGCCGCCGCTAGGTAGTTTCACTGCGCTAAGACAGATGGTGCCTAACATAGGCACCATCTGTCTTAGTTTGAGGCCGCTAGGTAGCTAGGGCGCGAGGCGGGCTTTCTTAAGGCGGTTGTCTTCGTACCAGGCGGCGATCGCCGGTACCCAGGCGGCAAAGTGAGGCCAGATTTCTTCGCACATTTTTTGAGCTTCAAGCTGGGCATCGGCCTTCCAGCGCAGGTCAAGCAGGTGCATGACTGATCGCACGTTGGCCGACATCACCCAGTGCTGGCGAATATCGAAGGGGATTAACCCCCGAGCGTGTTCTTCAGCAAAGCCCTGCTCAATGCGGGCTTTGTAGCGCCGACTGGCCTCTAGACACCAGTCGAGGTCCTGCTGGCGAGCTTCAGAAGTGTACTCGTACTTCTTGCCCTGGCGATCGGTGTAGTCGCCTAGGGGCCGCAGGTAAAAGACTTCTTCGACATCGCGCTGACCGTCAGCTGCGTCGATAATGCGCTGGCCGGTATAGCGAAAACTCTGCACATCGAAGCTGACGCCAATTCTGTGAGTGCGAATCTGCTGCATGGTGCTGTGGGGAAACCAGCCCACGTTAAACACAATCTGCGGGTGCTCAAGAGGGCCGTAGTGGCCGCGCCCGCCCTTTAGCAGACTAGTAATTAAGACTTCGCCGCAGCGTTCTTCGCTGGGCCACTGGTTGCGATCGTGCGCCACAAAGCCCTCTGCATAGTCCTGGTGCATAGCGGCGTACATGGTTTGTTGAGGGTTTGGGGTCTGAGAAATAACCTCAACGGTGAAGCGATCCATAACCGTAAATATCCAGCTTAAATGTCCAGGTACTCAATATATTCAACAGGGGCACGGCGATTCTGCTGGGAAGGGATGTCCGCATCAGGGGCCGTAAAAATGGCACTCTGCACCACGTCTAACGACACAGCGGGCGTAGGTACTATCTCGGGGACAGGCGCTGATGAGGGCGACAAAGCCTGCACAGGACGCAGCAGGGTTAATCCATCGCGCAGAGCCGAGCGCACAATAGATTCTGGCTCTTGGGTAAGCATGAGGCGAAAGCAGTCGACCAGATGCGATCGCACCGATAACCCAGCCCCGTAATCGCCATTCACCGATCCTTGCTCTACCAGCCGTACCAGTCGCCGCACCGCGACCAGTCGTTTCAGCGGGTCACGGTGGCTCAGCACGCTCAGATTATGCTCAAGCTGACTAGCGGGCGCAGCATTTCCCCGAGCGCTGCCCTGGCCTGCCGAGCGAGACGAGCGCAGCAGCGCCCCTACCGCAAACAGCGCCAGCGCCCCCTGCCCCGTCATCAGCAGCGCCATTAGCAGCGAGTGGGTACTGTGCCACAGGGCCGTAAAAGTATAGGTGCTAACACCTGCCACCCCCGCTAGCACTAGCGCCTGCTGCTGAGGCGACGTGGGCAGCGGCAAGCCCTGCTGAAGACGCTGCACCAATCCTTTGCGCTGGCGAGGCGTAAGCTGTAGCAGCTGCTGATAGGCCACTAGCCCTACCCCAGCCGAGATTACTAAAGCACCGTTGAGCAGGCCGAGGGCAAAGCTGCCTACTCCTAGCCCCCACACAGCCGGGTGCTTAGGGCGAGGCAGGGGGCTCGACGGTCGCCAGCGGTCTAGCCGTGTAGCTTTTGAAGCTGGCGGATGAGCAAATGAGCGAGACGGTACAGCGGGTGAAATCACGGGCGATGATTGCGCTTCAAGGGTGGCAGTGGGGGCGATGGGTATCGAGCTCAGGATGGCGTCCCCTTAATATTAGGACGGTTTCGCAGGGAAACGTTAGGTCATTGCCTAGGCAATGGGTCGTTACCTAGGCGACGCAAATGCCGTACTGGGGCAGCAGGTCGTGGATGACGTAAAAGTGGTGGGCCCGCAGCGCATCATGGAACCGCTTCCAGTTGCTGGTCAAAAAATCAGGGGAGTAGGGCAAGCGGGTTTCTTTGCGATCGCCATCCCACGCTATTCCCAAAGCTTTCTGCTTCCATGACCCGTAGCCGTGAGCGATATAGCTTACTTCGGCGGGGCCAAAGCTAAAGCTCCCCTGGGCAATATGGGCTGTCCACTGGCGATAGCGGCTGTGGGCCTCACCCAGGGTGGACTGAAACAGCATGGCGATCTTTGCCTTGTCGGCCTCGGGGAGCCCGGCAGCGGACGCTTTGGGATCGCCCGCCAAATAGCGCTGCATAGCCTTGCACATCTGGTCAGCGGCTTCTAAGTAGTCGAGGGGATTATCACGCATGATTTTTTCGCCCCGACCGTTGGTATAGCCCCAGCGCAGGTAAGGCTTGTCTGGATTGCTGAGCACTGTCCCGTGGCCTAAGGGCAGTGCCCCACCGATAAAGAACCCCTTCAGCCGGTTCATCAAGCTCTGATCGGGCTGGTTGTCACCATCAACTAAGTCTCGGGCACTATTAACCTCGTGGCTGACGCCAGCAAAGCCTTGGTGTGCCCAGGTGTCCGCGTAGACGTGCAGAGTAATCCCCAGGCGATGCAGGCCGTAGCTGCGGTAGCGCTGCTCGATACATTCGCGCACCATGTCCTGAGCGACAAGGCTGTTGGGGCGGCAGATCAACTTTTCAATGAAAGTGCCCGGCGGGTCTTGCCCAGCCGGTAGACCGCCGTTGCCCGGCAAAAAGTGAAAGGGAATCCATACCTTGCAGTTGGCCAACTCCTTGAAGTTGCGGTAGTCCAGCATCTTGTGAGCCGAGCTAATGCAGTCGAACATCGCGCCGTTGTCGAAGCGGAGCAGCCCCGCCTGGGTTGAGTCGTCGACGTACTGGGCACTATGGGCCACAATACAGGCATCTAGATGCTCAAACCCGGCCAGGCGGGCGCACACATAGGTCACCCCATGATGAAAATCAATTTGCATGAAATAGTCTGTCTAGCAGCACAAAGTACCTCACGACAGGGCGCAACCCTCAATTAGGGTAAAGGGTGGAGTGCCCCTGCGGTGTTAAGCATTGTGATCGGGCCTCAGGGAAAGTAAGAAGGTTTAGCTGAGGGTTTGCGGCTGTGGCAAAGGATGCTGGCTCAACTCTTGGCCCCTGACTGGCGCTCATTCTGGGGAGAACGAGTTGTCTGGGGCTGCCGTATCGACTCGCGCAAACGACTGATGAATAGCCATTAGCACTGGGTCAATGGCCGTGGTGGTATCGCCGTAGTAGCTAGTGATGGTGGCGGTGGCGGTGGGATATCCTACATAGGTAACAAAGGCGTTGGGCAGCTCCTCCGGAATTTCGCTCAGCCACAGGCGCACAGCGGTGACGCCGTCGATAGTAGCGGCATCGTAGCGGGTAACAGTGTAGCCCTGGGCCTGAATCGCCGCCAGCGACTCGCCCACTACGGTCTGAGGCGGCACGGACTGCCAGGTGATCTCGGTGCGAATAGGAGGCAGGTTGTCTGTGGCTCCGGCGCTATTGGCCACCACTTGAGGTGTATCGGCCTGGGCGCTAACCTGCCACCCCACCGGAAAGGCAATAGAAAATAAATCTTCGTAGCTTGTAGTTTCTAAGGTTGGCATCGCTGGAACCGCTGGAGCCGCCTCGGCGGCCACGAGGAAATCGGGGGCCTGCGCCTGGGCGGCGGGCACACTTGCGACAAGCGCTGCTCCTAGCACTAATCCCCAAGCCGTAAGCTGTTTCATACCGATTCTCCTTTGCGCTAACTCAACCACTGTTAATTAGTATCGCCCAGGTTTAGCAGAGCACAGCTATTGGGCGGGCCAGTCTCTAAATTACTGGTTAAACCCTGTGAAGGTTACGCTAGCCTGTGAGCAACCCCATTCCTTCGCCTTTAGCCATGCCCCCGGCCCCCGACGCTGATCCCAAACCCGGCCATCTTTACATAGTGGGCACCCCTTTGGGCAACCTCGAAGACATGACCTTTCGAGCGGTGCGAATGTTGCAGTCAGTTGACCTAATCGCCGCCGAAGACACCCGCCACACCGGCAAGCTGCTGGCACATTTTCAGATCACCACGCCTCAAATTAGCTACCACGAGCACAACCGTCAGAGCCGCATTGGCGAGGTATTGCACCATCTGCGGGAGCGTCAAAACTCCGTGGCGCTGGTGTCGGATGCCGGTATGCCGGGGATTTCTGACCCAGGCTATGAGCTAATTACCGCCTGCATTGAAGCGAACGTTCCTGTGGTGCCGGTGCCGGGGCCAACGGCGGCAATTACGGCGCTGTGCGTGGCGGGGCTGCCTAGCGATCGCTTTGTCTTTGAGGGCTTTCTGCCGCTCAAGGGCAAAGAGCGAACGGCGCGACTAGAGACCCTCGCGCAGGAAAGTCGCACCATCTTGCTCTACGAAGCGCCCCATAAGCTGATTAAAACCCTAGAGGATTTGGCTACGGCTTTGGGGAGCGATCGCCCTGTTACCCTGGGCCGCGAACTCACCAAGCGGTTTGAAGAATTTTGGCGCGGCAGCCTGGGCGACGCTTTAGCGCACTATCACGCTCAGGCTCCCAAAGGCGAGTTTACGCTTGTGATTCAGGGCGTGACTCGCGAGGTCCCGGTGCTTTCTGAGCAGGCCATCAAAGCTGAATTAGAACATCTCTTGAACCAGGGCGTCTCTAGAGCTGATGCCAGCCGTCAGTTAGCAAAAGCGACCGGACAGCCTAAGAAGATGCTCTATCAGCTTTCTCTTGGCCTCGAGATTGACAGATGACTTAGCTAGCGCTCTAAGGGCTACCCAATATAGGTCTGCAACAGGCTAATCACCGCCGCCACCGAGGCCAGCGAGGCGGTTTCGGTGGCCGTATGGTATTCGGTTGTCGGAATTTGCAGGGTAGTGCCCGTCACAGAGCCATCGGTAGCGGCAGTGAGGCGACCCATCTCGGTGCGACCCAGAGAGTAGGGCTTGAGGCGGGTCAGGTTTTGGGCGGCAATGTAGTCGTCTTTGTAGCTGTAGAGAATGCCGAGCTGATCACAGCGATCGCCTAGCTCTTGGGTAATGCCGGAGGCAAAATCAGCGCTGGCGTCCCTGCGGCGCAGGGTAACGAGCTGCTGGTCAGCGGCCTCGCGGCTGTGATAAGGGCTGGTGTCGAGAGCAATTAGGCGCTGGGTCGACAACCGCTGGCGCTGAAACCACGACAGTGCATAGCGCCAGCTGCGGCCCGACTCTTCTTGGGCGGTAAACAGAGCGGTGCCCTCAAACCCGCAGCGAAACAAAAAGATAATCACGGCGGCGCTGACCACGTTATCGAGCTGAGCCGAAATATAGCCGTTGTTGACCTGGAGGCGATCTAAAAAAGCGACGGGAGTGCCCGGCTGGAGGTAGTCTAGCCCGTCTACCTCAAAGATCAGATTTTTGCGCTCGGGGCAAATGTAAGAATTGGTGATTACGCCCTGACCGATGTAGGTACCTGTATAGGGCAGGTGAGCCTGCACCCGCTGGCCCTGAAAGCGATTTTCGATCGTGTGGAGCATTTGCTCCGATACTGAGTCGCCGGTCAGTTCGCTCTGGTTACCCGCATTAAAGGCAGCGTACTGAAACTCGTTGGGGCCAGTGCAGAGCAGCCCGTGGCGATCGATATGGGCCGACAGCATGAGTTCGTGGGGGCGACTGCCTTGGGCAACCAGCACACCGTGGTAGTAGCTCACCTCAGCCCCAACTTCCTCTAGCTCACGGCGCAGCACCCGAAAGAATGAGTCCTCGCTGCCGACCACCGAGGGCTCTCGAATCAGCAGCTGCAAAATTTCGAGAAAGTCGCCCAGCGCCTCTAGGGAGACCAAGTCAGCTGCTCCCGCAGCTGGAGCAGCGGCAGTGGGGTCAACTAGCTGATCGATAATAAGGTTGAGTGGGCTCATGGGAGAGTTTGCCTACTAGCGTTAGAGCGGGATTATTCTGTCTAGAGCAGCCAGGTCGGGGAGCGCGATCGCACTCATTACTTAGCCCAAGACACTACCCTGAAGCCACCACAGATTTAGTGAAACGCAATACAAACCGCTGGCTTCCTCTAATAGCGACACAATCCTGCAAACCCCACTGGAGAACCGGAGTATACTGGAAACATCGCTCCTTACTCTGCCTGCCCTGTGGACCTGTCTGCTAAAAGTGAATACGCCCTGCTGGCGCTGCTAGAGCTTAGTCCCCACTATCCCAGCGGCGAACCCTTGCAAATTCGCCAGATTGCCAGTCAGCAAAACATTCCCGATCGCTACCTAGAGCAGCTGCTGGCCACCCTGCGCCGGGCTGGGCTGGTAAAGAGCCAGCGGGGGGCACGGGGCGGCTATATGCTAGCTCGCGATCCGTGGAAGATTACCCTTTATGATGTGGTGAGCTGCATTGAAGGATTTGAGCCCCGGGCTGACCCAGCGCAGGCATCTAATACTCCAGAAGCGCAGATAATTCAAGGTATGTGGAGCGAGGTGCGCCAGGCTGCAGAAGACGTGCTGCAGAAGTACACTCTGCAAGACCTAGTCGAAAAACGCGACGCCCAGCAGCAAGTTGACATTATGTATTACATCTAGGCCAGGCCCATGCGAATTGCCGAAAACGTGACCCAGCTGATTGGCCGTACGCCCCTGGTGCAGCTCAACCGCATTCCTCAAGAGGCAGGCTGCCTGGCCCGACTGGTAGTCAAACTCGAGGGCATGAACCCCTCCGCATCGGTCAAAGACCGCATCGGCATCAGCATGATCGAGACGGCTGAAGCCAAGGGGCTGATTACCCCCGGCAAAACTACCCTAGTAGAGCCAACCTCGGGCAATACGGGCATTGCCCTGGCCATGGCGGCAGCGGCCAAGGGCTACCGACTAATTCTTACCATGCCTGAGACTATGAGCTCAGAGCGGCGGGCCATGCTGCGGGCCTACGGAGCCGAGCTAGAGCTTACCCCCGGCGTGGCCGGTATGTCGGGCTGCATTCAGCGGGCTCAGGACATTCTTGACAGACTGCCCGACGCCTACATGCTGCAACAGTTTCGCAACCCCGCCAACCCCGACATCCATCGCCGCACTACCGCCGAAGAGATCTGGGCTGATACCGACGGCCAGGTTGATGTGCTGGTAGCTGGAGTAGGTACGGGCGGCACTATTACCGGTGTAGCCGACGTGCTGAAACAGCGTAAGCCTAGTTTTAGAGCGATCGCAGTAGAACCTGTCAGCAGCCCGGTGCTCTCGGGCGGGCGACCTGGCTCTCACAAAATTCAGGGCATTGGGGCAGGGTTCGTGCCTGAGGTGCTGAATATGGACTTGATCGATGAAGTGGTGCAAGTAACCGACGACGAGGCGATCGCCTACGGTCGGCGTCTAGCCCGCGAAGAAGGATTGCTCTCTGGGATCTCCACTGGCGCAGCGGTGAAAGCCGCCGTGGAAGTGGGTCGCCGCCCCGAAAACGACGGCAAGCTGATCGTGATCATTCAGCCCAGCTTTGGGGAGCGCTACCTGAGCACCCCGCTGTTTCAAGACCCAGAGCTGATGGCCCCGTTGGCGATTAGCTAGTCGCTTGCAGACCCCCAATTTTGTGATGTTTTGACTGATACAGCATTTGATATCGATCGGGCGATCGCGCTGCTGCACGCGGCAGTAGCTCCATTTCCCAAAGCCGCCATGTTTCAGCTAGCGGAAGAAGGCTTCGATACGCTGTATGAGCAACTAATCTCCTGCATCCTTTCTATTCGCACCTACGATGAGGTCAGTGTTGTGGTGTCGCGGCAGCTGTTTGCTCAGGCGCGCACCCCAGAGCAGATGGTGAGGCTAGAGGTAGAGGAAATTTTGAGCCTCATCCACGAGTCTACCTTTGCTGAGAACAAGGCTCCACAGATACACCAGATCTCTCAGCAAATTTTGGCGGAGTTCGATGGCGACCTCCCAGCGGACCCTGAGGTGCTGATCCAGTTCAAGGGAGTTGGCCCAAAGTGTTCCCACCTCGCACTGGGCGTAGCGCTGGGCTATCCCTGCATCAGCGTCGATGTGCACGTGCAC
>JBARUP010000278.1:0-4100 GCA_049645805.1 Nodosilinea sp. | reverse complement strand
GTGAAGACCCAGCCGAAGAGCGAGAGTTTATCGCCCAGGCCAATCAGGCTATTCAAACAGTGCTCAAAAACCTCGACCTGCTGATTACGCTCTCTAAGCTCGATATTGAGGTCTTGCAGCCTCGGCTTCAGCCCACCCCGCTGAAGCCACTGCTAACGCGAGTGCAGCGGCTGATTGAAATGCAGTGCGTTAACCGCCAGTGCCGTTTTGTCTTAGGGCCGATAGCCACCGGCCTGACCGTTCAAACCGATACCGCGTGGCTAGAGCAGGTACTGGTCATGCTTGTAGAAGCGGCCCTAGTCCAGGGTAGCCCCCAAATCAGCCTCACCGTAGCCGACAGCCCATCCCCAGGCGCAGTTGTTATTCACCTGGGGGCAAGCCCTGGCGGCCCCTCAACTCCTGCCGTAGCAGCCCTCTCACCAGAGTTTCGCTATCAGCTAGCGACTCGCCTAGTGGGTCATATAGGCGCTACCCTAGAGCCCCTCGGCCCTGCCGATCATCCTAATCAGCACCTCGCTCTGCGACTGCCCTGCCCCGCAGCCTAGCCGCTCCCCCCAAGCCGCTAAGCCGTTAGCCCGATCTGACTAGCCGCTAGGCAAGAGAACTACCCTCAGTCGAGCTGTTCTGTGCGGTGCTAAGTAGGTAATTGTAACTAAATGTAGGACGAGCAAAGGGCAAAGCCCGTGCCCATCGCCCTGATGATGGGCACGCAATCTTTGCCCATCCTACGCAGGTTTTATCTTTAATTGCGCCTTCTTGCTCACTACTGCAAGGCTACTTCAGCAAGAAATTTGAGAAATTGAGCGTTTTATTTCCAAAACTTTCGATATAGTTTGGGCAAAACATTTGCGGAATTTACCGCTGAATCCTTGTAGCTGGCTGTGTGTCTGTGCCCTGTAGATATTTAGTAGTGTGCTCGATCAAATCCCTGAAACAAAGTCACAGCAATCACTATGGAACTTGCCATTGTTCTTGTCCTAGTTTTCACTTTGTGGACTAGCGAGATTCTGTTCCCCAAGAAAAAGAAAGATAAGTCTGTTGAAGAGAAGCTGGCGGATGCGCTCAAAGACTATCTCAAAGAAGGTATACAAGTCCGCCAAGTACCGCCTAAGAAGTAGTTTTTTGTCATGATGTTTGACGATAGAATTTACGTGTGTTGTTCTTCAAAAAGTCTCTAATTCCTATGACTTCGGACCCTACTTCAGTTCTGCCCAACTCCGCCGCCACCGCTACCGAGCCCGCTCCTGGTTTTGGCTGGACTCGCTACGCTGAGCGCATTAACGGGCGGTTTGCCATGGTGGGCTTTGTGGCACTGCTGCTGCTAGAGCTCGTGACGAATCAGACGTTTTTTAGCTGGCTAGGGCTGCGCTAAGCGATCGCGGCGACTGGTTTAGCCCCTACAGACTCGCCGCTCTAGTGGTTAGAAATGGTAGTCTTAGGGGTGACTTGAGATGGTAAAGCCGTGGTCAACCCCAATGCAGAAATTGGACGGCTGCGGGAGCTCATGCCCGCCACCGCCCGCATGAAAACCAAGCTGATGCTCAACGATCGCCAAACAAATGTGATCAAGGCTGAGTTTCCGCGCCCTTGGCAGCAGGCTCACGCAGTTTCTATCAACCTTGACCTGTGGCGTCGGCTGGCCGTCGGCGATCGCGATCTGCTATTTTTACGCACTGTTTGCTGGATTACACTAGCCAGCGTGCTCAAGCCTAGCTGGTACCAAGCTCTGGCCGGGGCGGGGCTAGCCGGAGGAGTAATTGAGTTAGTCCAGGGCGATGCGGTGGGGGTAGTTGCTGCTGCTGGGGTAACGGCTCTGGCTGGCTGGCAGATTCTGCGCGCGGTGTCTGGCCCTCAAGTTGATATTACTGCCGACGATAAAGCGGTGCAGGTCGCTCAGCGGCGGGGCTATGACCAGGCCGAGGCTGCTGCCGCTCTGATTCGCGCTATCGAGACGGTGCCTGCCCTAGAAGGGCGTCGGGTGCTGACTGTTAACGAGCTAATTCGCTGCCAAAATCTGCGATCGCAGGCGGGGCGCTCAGAATTCTCGGTGCCTGAGAGCTACCGGCGTTAGACCACCATGGTGCAATCCTTTACGACGCCGTCTGAGTCGGCGGGGTGGGTGGGCGTAGCGCATCTTGACTACGCCCTGGAGTCGGGTCGGTGCGTACCTACTCGGACTTACACCCGTGCTCCCCTAAGGGTGCAGCGCTCTCTATACCCTGAGGGCAAGGAGCTTTGCCACAGCGTGCTGGTACACACCGCTGGGGGGCTAGTGGGAGGCGATGAGCTTGATGTGCGGCTGACTGTCGCTCCTCAGGCCCAGGTTTTAGTAACCACAGCGGCGGCTAGCAAGGTTTACAGCAGCAGCGCCGAGGCCACCAGTGGGCAGCGAGTTGAGATCACCCTGGCTCCCGGCAGCTGCCTGGAGTGGATGCCCCAGGAAACTATTGTCTTCAACCACGCCTACTACCGGCAGCAGCTGCGAGTCATCCTGGCCCCCGGCGCGATTTGGGGCGGCTGGGAAATTACCCGCTTTGGCCGCAGCGCCCGAGGCGAGACCTTTGAGCAAGGACGGTGGCGATCGCAGGTAGAGGTTTGGCAGGCGGATAGTCTCCTGTGGTGCGATCGCCAGCAGCTAATCGGCGGCAGCGCACCACTACACAGCCCTAACGGTTTGGCTGACTACCCAGTGGTGGGTAGCTTTGCCCTACTGGGATACGACCTTGACAGGGCTCAGATCGAGGCGCTGCGGCAGCTTTGGCCCAGCGCTCAGCCAGGCAGCGTAGGAGTTACGCGCCTGCAAGCGGGTCTGCTCTGCCGCTACCTGGGTCCTTCAAGCCAGGCGGCCCGGCACTGGTTTGTGGCAGTCTGGCAGCATCTGCGCCCCCGCTACCTAGGACGCGCTGCGGCAGTCTCGCGGGTGTGGTCTAGGTAGCAACGCTTGGCGACAGATGCTCAGAGCGCTGGCGGTGCTAATGGCAGCATCTTAGAGAGAATCGGTGCTCTTTCCGGACAGGAGCAGGCCCCAGCGAAGAGGTAACCCATAGACACTCTTTAAAGACGCTATGAAGTCCTCCCAATTTTCTAGCTCTAAACTGTCGCCCGCCTCAGAGTACGCTCTGATTGTGGGGGCAGGCGCGACAGCAGCTGTGTCGATCGCGGCTCAGCAGATAGCGGTGGCGTCGCTGCCGCTCACTACGCTAGTCGCCCTCGGCCTGCTCAACCGGTACCGCCTCGACCAGCGACTTCAAGATAGCGAACCCGAGGGCACTGCTTTAGAAGAGTCAGCACATAGAGCGAGGGCCATGCCTCAGCGGGTGACTGCCCAACCTCAGCCTGACGCCGTTTCAGCCCTGCCTCAGACCGCCGCCCTAGCTACCTCGGTTCGATTCTCCGATCAGCGTCAGTACATCCACGAGACACTGGCTAAAAAGCTCCAGGCCCAGGGTGATTTTGCGGCCATACAGCAGTCCAGCCTGCAAAAAATTGGGGCTCACCTAAAGCAGATCCGGCAGGAAAAATCCCTGTCCTTAGACGATATCTATCAGCAGACGTTTGTTCAGCCTTACACCCTCAGACCCATTGAGTCAGGCCATTTGCGTCAGCTGCCAGAGCCTTTTTATATTCGCGCTTTCATTAAAAAGTATGCCTCCGCCCTGGGGATAGACGGAGCCGCCCTGGCAGCAGATTTTCCAACTCCATAGCGTCCTAGGCTCTAGGTTAGAGCGCCACCGCAGCTCGATCCTGCTCCAGCCGTGCAGCCGTAGCAGAAGGGGCGCGTCTGCACTTCTGTAATCAGGTCGAGAGAGTTAGCGGCCAGCAGGTCGGCCACGGTTAGGGGCTGACCGCTGGGCGATGGACAGGGCACAGCCTCCATCTGATTGAAGTCGCAGTCGTAGAGCACACCGTCGTAGTCTACGGAGAGCTGGCTGCGGCACATCAGGTTAGGCACGGTAGCGGGGTTGTGGTGGTCGGATAAAAAGCGCAGGTAGGGCCAGTAGAGCTTTTTGCTGTGCAGGTACTGCTTGACGCGGCCAATGGGCAGGTTAGTGATGGTGTAAAGCTGATTGAAGCTGATGCCGAAGTGCGATCGCAGGTAG
>JBARUP010000277.1:0-4781 GCA_049645805.1 Nodosilinea sp. | reverse complement strand
GGGAAAGACTGCCGTGGTCAAGCTGCCAGCAGCGATCGGCTAGTTCAGCCAGTTCGTCGGCATCGTGAGAAACTACCAGCAGCGTCCACTGCTGCTTCAGCCGCTTGAGCAAGCCAATAATCTGTCGACGCATTGACCAATCCAAGCCAGCGGTGGGCTCATCGAGCAGCAGCAGGTAGGGCTTTCGAATCAGCTGCACAGCCAGGGCCAAGCGGCGCTGCTGCCCGCCGCTCAAATCCTGGGGCGAGGTTGTGAGGGCCAGCTGTTCTAGGCCTACAGACTTCAGCGCCTGCTGGATTTGGTCGCGGGCCAGTTCTGGGTGTCCCAGGCGTAGCTCTTCGAGGAGCGTATGGCCGCAAAAGTGGCGCTCCGGAAACTGAAAAACGAGCCCGGCTAGCTGGCGCAGGGCCTCGGTGTCTAAATTTTGCTGCCGCCACTGAATTGCCCCCGCCGTAGGCTGAGCGAACCCCGCCATGATTTCTAGCAGAGTGCTCTTACCCGACCCGCTGGGCCCGTAAATAAGTCCTAGCTGCTGAGGAGCTAGCTCCAGGGAAACATCCCTCAGAATAGCCCTTGGGCTAGCCGGTGGATGATAGGTAAGCTGACGAAGGTGGAGCATTCTATGCGGCAGTGAAACAGCAAACTCTGTAGCTAAGCTGAACAAACATGGTTGATACGGTCGATATCGTTGGATGCCCTTTCCAGTGTGCCCTACGGAGCCACCGCTGACAGATGTCAGTTTGCTAAGGGCTAGGCCAGTGTAGCTTCTGTAACATGACTGCCACAGAGCCAAGAAAAATTCGCCACAATTGGGCCATCAGGTTACCGCAATTATCTATACCGACAAAATATCCCTCCCTTTGAGGCAGTCTGTCTGTCTTACCCAGAGCTAGGTTGTAACGGATACACTCACTATGGTTTTTTACACTCGATTTGCCTCACTTCGCCTGGGAATACGCTGCAAAGCGCTGTCAGCGGGTGCGCTTACCGCCGCTCTGATAGCGCTAGCGCCCGCAACGGCACAGGCCGGGGATCCATTTCGTACTACTGATCCCCACAATATTGGCGATCAGACCGAAGCTGTGTTCAACGCTCTGTTTCAGGAAGGCAACTACACTGCCGCTGAGTCGCTGGTGGGCCAGGCGATCGCCGCAGAACCCGACGAACCAATGAACTACGCTATTGCGGCGGCCCTAGGCTACCTCAACCAAGATCTCGACAAGCTAGCCCAGCAGGCCACCCTCACCCAGCAGGCCGCTGCCGATCTCAAAAATACTGATCCTCTGCGCGGACATTTATACACCGCTGTCGGCATTTTCATGGAGGGAGCCCACGCGCTCCAAACCCAGGGCATCGCCCGCGGCACCCCCACGGCACTGCGCCTGCTGCAGCGGGTTTTTCGTGAACTTGAGGCCGCCGAGAACATTGACCCCAGTGATCCAGAGCTCAGTCTGCTGAAGGGCTTTATGGATTTACTGCTGGCGGTCAATCTGCCCTTCGCCAACCCCGACCAGGCGATCGCTCGCCTACAAAACGGTCACCCTGACTATCTCACCCACCGAGGCGTTGCTATTGGCATGCGCGACCTGGGTCGCTATGGCGAGGCCTTGACAGAAGTTGACAAGGCCCTGGCCGCTGCTCCCGACAACCCCGACTTGCTCTACCTCAAGGCTCAAATCCTGTTCCTGCAGGAGCAGTATGCGGCCAGTCTGCCCTTTTACCAATCAGCCTTGACCTATGCCGACCAGCTACCCGACTCTACGGCGCGGCAGATTGCCTTTGAGGCCTGTCAAGCTGAAGGCGTAGCAGGCGAGGTGTGCGCTGAGCGATCGCGGATTAACGAGAGCTAGCAGACGCGAGTTTACCCTAGTTAGGCCCTATGCTGAGTAGTGCAGCGTAGGGTTTCGTTATGCAGGTTGAATTTCGCGAGTGCGACTTCTTTAACCTTTGGATCTGGCTTCAGTTTGAAACTGTGCCCTCCACCATGGAGCAGCAGTACATTGATGAAGTATTTTCGTCATGGTTTTTCTTGGGCAAGCTGGGAGGCTTTAATGCTGAAAATCTTCAGGTACAGGACACTGGCTTAGACATCAGCTACCTATCCTACGATCGAGAGCAGCTAACCGAGAGCATGCTCTCGGTCATGCACAACATGGGCGAAGTTGAGTACAAGGGAACGTGGGCCCGATGCTGGTTTGACCTGGGCACCAGCGACGCCCTTGCCCTCGACGTTTTGGTCAACACTCTAGAGCAGTTCAGCCGCGAGTATGTCGTCGTCGTAGACTGCTACGTTGGCGGCGAAAACTCCGACTGGCCAATTCCAGGCAGCGGGCAGCCTGACTTTGTCGACGAAGACGCCTAGCGCTGAAGCTCAAACGCACGGGCTTTAGCGAAACATGCTGCTGACCGAGCTTTCTTCGTGGATGCGCCAGATAGCCTCACCCAGCAGGTTAGCCATCGAAAGCACGGTGAGCTGGCCGAACTGGCGGGGTGCCGTCATTGGAATCGTGTTGGTAACAATGACTTCTTCAAACAGCCCTGCCGACAGACGCTCTACCGCCGGAGGCGAGAAAACGGGGTGAGTAGCACAGGCATAAACCCGACGCGCGCCCTCCTGCTTCAGCAGCCGTGCGCCTTCGCAAATAGTGCCAGCGGTGTCAATCATGTCATCGACAAGAACAGCGGTTTTGCCGCGCACATCGCCCACCACATTCATCACCTCGGCAACGTTGTGGGCCTGGCGACGCTTGTCAATAATGGCCAGAGGCGCATCGTCTAGCTTCTTGGCAAAGGCGCGGGCGCGGGCTACACCACCCACGTCGGGCGAAACAACCACCAGATCTTCTAGACCTTTGCTGGCGATATAGTCGATTAGCACCGGGGTGCCGTAGACATGGTCACAGGGAATGTCAAAGTACCCCTGTATTTGCGCCGAGTGCAGGTCGATAGCCAGCACCCGACCGGCACCGGCTTTTGTCATCAGGTTGGCCACTAGCTTAGCGGTAATAGACTCGCGCCCGGCGGTTTTGCGATCGGCTCGGGCATAGCCGTAGTAGGGAATCACAGCGGTAATCTGCCGAGCCGAGGCGCGTTTGCAGGCATCAATCATGATCAGCAGCTCCATGAGGTGATCGTTCACCGGCTGGCAGGTGGGCTGAATCAAGTAGACATCGCAACCGCGAATCGACTCTTGAATTTGAATATAAAGTTCGCCGTCGGCAAAGCGCTTGCGCACCATAGGACCTAGATCTAAGCCTAGGTATCGGGCCACTTCTCGCGCCAGGTCGACGTTGGCTGAACCAGAAAAGAGTTTTAGGCGGCCATGCTCTCCGAAGTGCGGCAGCGACGGAGTTTGCGTTGGCAAAGTAGCAGAACGGATCACTTCTGGCCCTCTAAGCATGTTCACCTAGAAAATCCTAGCATTCCAATCCAAAAAGCCTTTAAATATTTATCCTTGAGGAGGCTGCGATCGCGCAGGTGGTTTTCTAATGTACCTAGCACCCGTTTTCTTGGCCCAGAGCCAGCTGCCGTTTCACGCTGAGCACAATGTCATTTGTCAAAGGCATGCACCACGTGGCGATTATCTGCGGTAGCTATCACCGCTCGAAGCGGTTCTACACCCAGGTATTAGGATTCGCGATCGTCCAAGAGACCTATCGAGCTGAGCGACAGTCCTACAAATTGGACCTGCGACTGGAAGATGGCACTCAGATTGAGCTTTTTTCTTTCCCCAACCCGCCGCTTCGCCCTTCACGTCCAGAGGCCCAAGGCCTCAGACACCTGGCGCTAGCGGTAGACGATCTAGAGAGCGCTATTCGACATCTTCACAGCCATCAGGTACCCACCGAGGCGATTCGCTCAGATGAGCTGACCGGTAAGCGCTTCGCTTTCTTTTCAGATCCTGACCAGCTGCCCATTGAGCTGTACGAGCGCTAGCGCTGGTCTAAAACTCGTCGGTTAGCCACTCCAGCGCCCGCTCTCCCAAAGGCAGCGGAATGCTGACGGCTTTGCCTAGACGGGGGCGATCGCGAGTTTGAGCAATCCACTGCTGCACATACTCCACCTGCCCCCACTCGTGCAGGTACAGCAGCACCTGGTTTAAGTGGGCCAGATACTCCTCTTCGCTGAGCGGGAAAGACACCTGCTCTAGATAGCGCCACATCACCTGCAGAAAGATTTTGCCCTGGGTGCGTCGAAACTGAATATCAAAGGAGTAGCCCCACTTTTCGACTAGAAACGCTTGCAAATCTGCCCCTGTCATTGTCTTAGCCCTACCATCACGGTGCTCTATACATTTCTTTACGGTACGTCCTAGTGGTCCAGGCTGACTAGGCGGCCAATACACTGGCCAAAATCAGCTGAATAAGCTCTTAAGAGAGTATAAAAAGGTCAGGCTGTCGTAGATTTACTGTCTTTGCTGACTTATCTGCTCAATAGTGCTGCCAACTCAGTTTTTTAGATAGATGAGCCTGGACAAACCGCAATCGTCTCCCCCCTCTTACCTGTAGCAAGAATTTTCTGAGAACAGCAAAGTGCAATAATACGATTGGTAACGCTAAAGGCGTGGTCAGCGACGTCGGGACTGCTCCAGTGAGGTGCTCTGCTCAGGGCTTGCCTGGTTATGGAGAGGGCGATTGGGCCTGCCACCGTGATCTGGGCTCAGCTACCGCCGTTGATAGCCGCTATTGATTTCAAACAGGTATACCAGTCTGGATTATGACTCAAGTTTCTGGAACCTCCGATGTCCCTGATTTAGGGCGTCGCCAATTTATGAATCTGCT
>JBARUP010000276.1:0-2487 GCA_049645805.1 Nodosilinea sp. | reverse complement strand
GAAGGTGGCGATCGCCACCGTAGCCAGCCTGCTAGAGACTGACCTGCCTATCGAAGCGGCTGGAGAGTTCGGCTTTAGCGGCACCGTGACCGGAGCGCTAGACCAGCCTCAGCTAGCGGGTCGCCTGCAAAATCAGGGCCCAGTACAGGTAGACAAGGTAGCGCTAGAAACCTTAACCGCCAGCTTTGCCGCCACTCCAGCAGGGCTTGACCTGCAAACCCTGCGAGTGATTCCGGCGGCGGGAGGGTTCATTACTGGCCAGGGCCGAGTGGACTTGAGCGATCGCGACCCCTCTTTTGCCTTTGACGTGCAGGCCGACCTGCCAGGAGACGACCTAGCCGCTATCTACGGCGTGTCGCTACCCAACCAGGCCGTGCTTGGCTCGGTTCTCGCCCAGGGAGAAATCCTGGGTACGGCGCAGAGCCCTCGGGCTGCGTTTGATTTTCAGCTGCCTCAGTCAACCTACCCCGGCAGCGGCGAGCTAACCTACCGGGACAACACCCTGGTGGTTGACAACGCTCGATTCCAGGTTGAGCAGGGCACCCTCGACGCCACTGCTACGGTCCGGCTCGATCGGGGAGACTGGACGGCCCAGATCAGTACCGCCAGCCTGCCGGTCGAGCGCTTCACTGACCAGGTGCGGGGGTTGCTCAACGCCGATCTGACGGCTTCGGGTACGCTGCAAGACCTGTCGCTAGAGGCTCTTCAGGCCAGCGGCACGGCCCAAATTGCCAACGCTCAGCTGACGGTGGCGAATGCCCCTAATCTACTATCACCGGGAGACTGGTCCACCGCCTTTCGCTGGGTAGGAAATGGCGTTCAGGTGGAGCGATTTTCGGCTCCTGACATTGAAGCCAGCGGCTTTGTTGCTGCAAATCTGGGCGAGGCTACCCCCATTGGCCCAGTAGATCTAGACGTACAGCTGACTCGCTACAGCATCGATCGCCTTGCCCAGCTAGCGCCCGAGAACGTCCGCTCTCGCCTCGACCCTGCCGGTCTAGTTAGCTTCAGCGGTCAGGTTACCGGTCCCCTGCGCAATCTACAGCTCGAGGGCAACGCTCAGATCGATGACCTTGCCCTCGATACCTTTGCCTTCGCACCGCAGCTCTCCGGGCCAGTCGATATTTCACTAGCGGAGGGGGGCAGCGTGGCGCTGCGGGGAGGAAGCGATCGCATTCTTGCTACCCTCGATGAGAACCTGCTGCCCAGCCAGTTTGACGTGCGCCTAAACGACACTACGGCTGTGGGCCAAGTAGTGAACCAGCAGCTCACCGCCACCGTCGAGAACGTTCCTATCGCCGCTTTTGGTGTGTCCCCGGTGGCCAGCCTCGGCCCTCTCGGCGGTACTCTTGATGGGACCGTTGTTGCCGATCTGAGCGACCTAGACAATCTCTCGGCTCGGGGCACAACTACTATCCTCAATCCCGCCCTCGATACTATTGTGGCGGAGCGTCTAGAGGCCCAGTTTACCTACAACGATGGTCGTATCGAGCTAGCCAATGCCAATCTGCTTTTTGACGATAGCCGTTACCAAGTAACGGGGCGGCTCGATCTCAACACCCCTACCCCCGAGTACTACGCCCAGGTCGACATTGTGTCGGGCAACTTTCAGGATCTGCTGGCTACCCTTAACTGGGAGACCTTTGCCGACATTGGCCTGCCCAGAGAGGAGGCGACTAGGTTTGGGACAGAGGTGCTAGATCTAGATGCCGCCAGTCTGCCGCCAGCACCTTTTCTGGAGCAGCTTGAGGCCTTTGCCCGATTCATGGCCCGCTACGAACGACAGGCCGACGACACCCAGCTAGCCCTGCCTCCCCTAGACGATCTGCGGGGTAACTTCAGCGGCACCATTACTCTTCAGGGGAGTGGTTTCTCCCCAAAAGACGTCGTGGCCGAAGCCGATATTCAGGGTCAAGACTGGACCTGGGGTACTCTGCTCACCTGTGACCAAGGGGCGGCTGTCACCTCGACTGAGTCTGTATCAATCGAATTTAACGAACTCCTTGATGCTGTTAGCACTAGCTCTATCGCGCCCAATGGCTCAGTTCGCCTCGCTTCTCCCACATTAGCCGACCCGATGGACCCGTGTAATCGCTTTACCCTAGCCGCCAGCTACGACCAGGGTAGCTTCGACGTTAGCCCCCTGCTGTTTGAGGCTGACGACACCCGGATCAGCTTTGTGGGCGACGGCAGCCCCAGCGATCTCAGCGGCCAGCTTGAGGTAAGCGGAGTACCAGTAGAGCTGGCAGAGCTGTTCATTGACATTCCGGTGGAGGTCGATGGCGATGTAGCGATCGCGGCAGACCTAAGTGGTAGCCTCAACAATCCCACAGCAGTGGGTAACCTAGCGGTGGTTAACCCTAAACTAAATGAACAACCCCTAGAGACGGTAGCCGTTGACTTTAACTACGGCAACGCTCGTCTCCGCTTTGATGGTGCTGCTGTCGTAACGGCCCCCGCTGAAATTACTCTTGAGGGAGACATTCC
>JBARUP010000275.1:0-1563 GCA_049645805.1 Nodosilinea sp. | reverse complement strand
TTTTTAACCAGCATCTACCCCAGGCGATCGCCCAAGCAAAGCAGAACAAAGACATGCTGGCGGTCATCTTTTTAGACCTCGACCATTTCAAGATGATCAACGACACTCTGAGTCACGCCGTGGGTGATCTGCTGCTGCAGCAGGTAGCTCAGCGCATAAGCGTCGCTCTGCGAGCAGAAGATACTGTGGCACGCTGGGGAGGCGACGAATTCACCTTAATTTTGCCCAACTTGTCTAGCCCTGACGACGCCGCCATCGTGGCACAGCGTATATCCGAGCAGCTTGGCCCACCGTTTTTGCTGAAAAATCACGAGCTGCACGTGACAACTAGCCTTGGCATTGCCCTGTTTCCTCAGGATGGCTCGGATATGACCACCCTGATGCAAAATGCCGACGCTGCTATGTACCTAGCCAAGCAGCAGGGCCGCAACAACTACCAGTTTTATACCCAAAGCCTAAGTACCGAAGCCGCTCATCGCCTGACCCTAGAAAGCTTCTTGCACCACGGCCTAGAGCGCAATGAGTTTGTTCTCTACTATCAGCCTCAGATAGATATGGCGCTGGGCAAAGTGGTGCAGATGGAAGCCCTGCTGCGCTGGCAGCACCCCACTCTAGGGCTGGTGGCTCCTGGTCAGTTCATTCCTTTAGCAGAAGAAAACGGGCTAATTGTGCCCATTGGCGAGTGGGTTATGCGCACAGCCTGCACCCAGATCATGACCTGGCATCGGTTAGGATTACCCCTAGTCAAGCTAGCCGTTAACCTATCGGCGCGGCAGCTACAGCATCCTACCTTAGTGAACGTGGTGGCCCAGGTGCTTGCGGAAACAGGGCTGCCGGCTACTTATCTTGAGCTAGAAGTTACTGAGACCGCCGCTATGGCTGACATGGCCGCCTCTATTGAACAACTGCGAAGCTTGCGCCAGATGGGGGTTAAGATTTCGATGGATGATTTTGGTACCGGCTACTCCTGCCTCAGCTATCTAAAACAATTTCCCCTTGACCGCATCAAGATCGATCGCGCCTTTGTTGAGGACTTACCCTACAGTTCGGTAGACCAGGCCATGGTCAGCGCCATCATCGCCATGGCCAAGGGACTTTCGCTCAGCCTTGTAGCGGAGGGAGTTGAGACCCACGACCAGAGCCTCTATCTGTGTGAACTAGGCTGCACTGAGATGCAGGGCTACCTGTTTGGGAAACCTCAGCCTGCTGCCGCCGCCGTTCGCCATGTGCGTCTTGCACTTCCCAGGAGTGGCTGAGGAGCTGAAGCCTATCTACCCTGTCCTGGGCTTCTATTTCTTTCACTCAGCCGTTTAGGCGAGGGCTGCTTTAAGACTGCGGCAAAAGTTACCGATGGTGTGCAGGGCAAGCTCGGGAGTATCAGCCGCCAGGCGCTTGACGAAGGCACTGCCCACGATCACGCCGTCGGCCCCCCAGGCTTTTAGCTGCCGGGCCTGATCGGGGTCCGAGACGCCAAACCCGACGCCTACAGGCTTGTCGGTAGTTTGCTTGAGGCTATCGATCAGGTCTTTGACCCGGCCCTGGAGCTCACTACGGGTGCCGGTT
>JBARUP010000274.1:0-9903 GCA_049645805.1 Nodosilinea sp. | reverse complement strand
TGCAGAGGTTGAATCTAGCATACGAGCACGGGCGATCGCAAGCCAATCACCTAAGCTCGCTACCGTCCCAGTGCGGGCTGTAGTACCTGAGCCGGGAGCATCTGGGCCGACCGTAACGGCATTTCCTGTTGTAGCTGCGCCACCCGCAGATTAGACAGAGAAGTGCCCTGGTAATAATGAGCCAAAATTTGCTGGTAGGAGTAGCCCTGTACCGCTAGCGACTTAGCCCCCCACTGGCTCATGCCTAGGCCGTGGCCATAGCCGCGCCCGTCCACGCGCAGGGTACCATCGCCCGCCAAGGTAAGCGAGCACAGCGAGCTGCGCAGACCCAGGGCAGCTCGCAGCTCGGTACCGGTAAGCGTGCGAGCGCCCTGGCTACCCTGCAAACGAATAGATGCGATACGTCCTCGGGGGGTAGCCCGCTCGGTAACAAAGCTTTGTAGGCGGCCAATGCCGGTAATACGCTGCTGAATTTGCTGGGCTGAAAACGTCTCAGACCAGCGAAACACAGGTGCATCCTGGTCAAAGTCGGCCACGCCGCGCAGGTAGGGAGTGGGGCGTTGCCAAATATCTTCAGAGTTTTCGGTATAGCCACCTGAGGAAGAGTGGAACACCGCTTCGATAACGCGACCGCCGTAGGTTAGCACCTGGCCTTGGGTGGCGCTAACGGCGGCCTGCACCGAGGGTGTTTCGGCGGCTAGCCCCTTATACACCTGGTGGGCCGTGGTGCCGCCTACATCAAACAGGTCGCCCTGGGTGCGATCGCGGCGGTACAGCGCGTAAGAGCGAGCCGCTACCGCCTGGGCCTTGAGCGCCTCCTGGGGCCAGCTAGCGGGCATTTCGCCGCCGACAACGCCGTAGAGGTAGGCTTCGAGGTCAACCCAGTTGACGGCAGTCACCTTGCCATCGACGGGCACCACCATCACCCGGCCCCGATACCAGCTGTTGTTGATGAAGATGTAGCCGTCGCCAGTAGGCTCAACCCAAAAGGCCTGTCCCTGCCAGTCGGCCAGACGCAGCCCGCCCCCAGCAGGAGTAACCGTAATCGATTGCCCCTGAGGAATTTGGCCTACCCCCTGACCCGCTCCGTTTTTGACTACTGCCGGGGTCGAGCTGCCAACAACGGCCTGACTGAGGCGATCGCCCACGGCTACCCGCATTTCAACTAGGGCCTGGGCGGGCAGGGTGGCCAGCCACCAAACTATCGATAGGCTAAAGCCGTGCTTGAGGAAGACCAGGGCGCGGCTGACCAGCAGCTCAAAGACCGGAGTTTGACGAAGTAGAGTCATCGGTGATGCAGAACGTAGGGCGGGCATCGGGCAGCGCTCTTTAAAGTATCACTGATGCCCACTGCTGGCGCAACAGGATCCAAGCCATGCCACTCATGCCCATGACCCGGCTCAAAGTCGGCAGGTTGCCCACCATAGGACAGAGAGAAAAGTGGAACTTAGGGCGGCAGCATAGAGTCGTAGAGCCGCCGCAGCAGCGCCATGATTTTAAGACCATATTCAGAATCGGCGCTCCAGCGACCGCTGAGCTGGCTGACTAAGGGCGCTACCCCCCGCACCACAAACTGAAAGCGAGGATCTACCTGGCGCTGTACCAAAGGGTCAAGACTGGCGTAGGCTTTGAGGTGCTGAATCTGCGCTCGCACCCCCACCCGCGCGCTGGGGAATGACGACCCCTCTGGCCCACCGGTAGGCGAACCAATGCCGCCAAAGTTGTTTTGGGCCGGGTTGAGGCTACCACCGAAGTACAAAGAGTTAGTTTCAACCAGCATCTGGCAAAACGCGATGTCGTGGTTGACCCCCTCGATCGCCGCCTCCTCGCGATAGAGCTTGGGCAGATCGCTGTAGGTATTGACGGCGGCAGGGTTAACATTTTGCAGAAACAGCTTGAGCTGGGTATCTGAGCTACTGCCAATACCCATAATGCGATCGATCGAGCCAGGGCAAAACTGTACACCCGTACGCGATCGCAGCCGCAGCGTGCGGCTAGCCCCGTCCCAGGTCACCGACACATTGTAGTTTTGCAGATCTACCGCCTTCATGTAGACCACACTGGCGTAGCGAATGCGGGTGATATTGGGAGACGAGGCGGCATCTATCCCCAGCAAATCAGCAATATCAATGGGAACATAGGCGTTGTTGCTAACGATGATGCCGGTCTCTGGGTAAACACCGCCGTTGAGACTGATTCTAAACTCGGGCAGGTTGCCTCCTGGAGCGGTAGGCACGTTGCTGCCGACGGCTCGGCTCCAGGAGGCCGAGCCGTCGGCAACGCCCAGCGCTACATCACGTCGCTGCCGCTGAATGATGGCTAAGTCCTGAGGGTTACTGAGGTAGCCTACCTCCATAAGCAGCGAGGGGCAGCCTAAGCTGCGGCAAAAGGGAAGCACGCCCGTGGGTGATTCGGTATCGGGCTTAACGCCTCGGCTGGGCAGTGAGGGCACCCGACGAATCAGCGCCAGCAGCATCAGCTCGGCATGGCTACGGCGCACCTCGTTCTTGGCAATATGGAAGACCGCCGCCCCCCTCACCGCCGGATCGCTAAAGGCCCCAGCGTGAAGCTCTAGAGCCACATCTTCGGGCCGACAGCGAGCGTTGATCCAGCCTAGAGTTTGGGTAGCGCTGAGATCGTCGGGCACAGCCAGCACGGCAAAACCGCGCGATCGCAGCTCAGCCACCACCAGGTCGCGAATCTGAATCATCTCCGCCGCTTCGGTCGTGTTGGGCAGCACAGTACCAGGATCCACTACTCCATCCTCAAAGCCTCCGTGCCCCGCTGAGATGAAAATCTGTGCCATATTAAACCGAATTCTTAGACGCTCTGGCCAGAATCATACCTAGGAACTGGGGAAGTGGATGGGTAGGTAAGTGAGTGAGTAGGTGAGTTTGAGGTACCTAATCCACCTGCCTACCTACATCTCATCTGCCAAATTCTTCTAACGCCTCCCCCGCTACTCGACAGAGCTGCCACTCCTGCTTAATCTCGGCCCCCATGCTTTGGTAAAACTCGATCGCTGGGGTGTTCCAGTCGAGCACGTTCCACTCTAGACGGCCACAGCCCCGCTCTAAGGCCAGCTTGCCCAGGTGAACTAGCAGCGCTTGGCCAATGCCTTGGCGGCGGTAGTCGGGGTGTACAAACAGGTCTTCTAGGTAGATACCGGGCTTCATCAAAAAGGTAGAAAAGTTGTGGAAAAACAGCGCCATCCCGGCGGGTTTGCCATCAACCCAGGCCAGCACCGCCTCAGCGTAGGGACGGGGGCCAAATAAGGCTGCGGCTAAATCGTCGGGGCTGCCAGTGACCTCGTGAGCTAGTTTCTCGTAGTCGGCTAGGGCTTTAATTAGCGCTACTAGGTCGGGCACGTCATCGGGGGTGGTGGGGCGAATATCGACTGTGGGGCGATTGGCGGTAGAGGTCATAGGGTCTGATCTAGGCTGTGTAAAAAAAGTGACGCCGCCAATCGCAGCGGGCCTGAGGGCTCTGTTCGCCGCTATTCTTCGCATTGAGCCCCGCGCCTGCAGCCTGATGCGATCGCGCGGAAAGCGGCTGTTTGGCTGAGAAATTAGCGAGGCCCGCACGCTTGACGAAATATCCCCAAAGACAGACTGAGTAACCTCAGCATATCTGCCATAATTTCGGATCTGTCGGCCTTAATTATACCTTCTCTATCTGGGAGTCTTCGGGTTATGTCTGAGCCTAATGGCGTGATGATGCAGTACTTTCACTGGTATAACGAACCCGACGGCAGCTTGTGGAATGAGCTGGTTGAAAACGCCCAAGAGCTAGCTGATGCTGGTATCACCGCGCTTTGGCTGCCGCCCGCCTACAAGGGGAATGCGGGCGGCTATGACGTAGGTTATAGCGTCTATGATTTGTATGATTTGGGCGAATTTGACCAAAAGGGCAGCGTTCGCACTAAATACGGCACTAAAGAAGAATATATTCAGGCGATTAAAACAGCTAAAGATGCAGGTATTCGTATCTATGCCGACGTAGTGTTTAACCACATGGTGGGCGGCGACGAACTCGAAGAAGCAGAAGCTACCCCCATGAGCGAGGACAACCGCTACGAAGCAATTGATGAAAGCCGCACCGTTAAAGTGTGGACCAATTTCAAGTTTCCGGGTCGCCAGGGCAAATATTCCGACATGGAATGGCACTGGTGGCACTTCGACGCGGTTGACTACGACGATAACAACCCTGACTACAAGGCGGTTTACCTCTTCAAAGACAAGTCCTTCGATGCCGATGTAGACCTCGAAAAAGGCGCGTTCGACTACCTAATGGGCTGCGACCTTGATATGGAATCAGAGGAGGTCCGAAACGGTCTCCAAGACTGGGGTAGCTGGTATGTTGACACCACTAATGTAGATGGGTTTCGATTTGACGCGGTGAAGCACGTGCGGGCGGGCTTTTTTCCCTACTGGCTACAGCACTGCCGACGCGAGGCCGGGCGCAGACTGTTTGCAGTTGGGGAGTACTGGTCCTACGAAGTTGAGGCGCTGCACAACTTTATCGAAGTTACCGAGGGTGACGTGCACCTGTTTGATGCACCCCTGCACTACAACTTTAGCGAGGCCAGCAAAGCCGGTGGCGACTACGATCTGACAACCATCTTCGACAACACGCTGGTGCAGCAGCAGCCTGCTCTGGCCGTTACTCTAGTCGACAACCACGACTCGCAGCCGCTGCAATCACTTGAGTCGGTTGTGGAGCCGTGGTTTAAGCCCCTGGCCTACGCGCTGATTCTGCTGCGCGAGGAGGGCTACCCCTGCATTTTCTACGCCGATTACTACGGTGCTCATTACAAAGACACCGGCAGCGACGGCGGCGAGTACGAGATCTGGCTCGATAGCCACAGGTGGCTAATCGACAAGTTTCTGCACGTGCGTCGCACCTACGCCTTTGGCGATCAGTACGATTATTTCGACCACCCCAGCACCATCGGCTGGACTCGGCCGGGAACTGAAGAGCATCCCGGCGGTATGGCTGTAGTGCTTACCAACGGCGACGACGGTCATAAGTGGATGGAGGTTGGTCATCCCAACTGCACCTACTACGACATCACTGAGCACGTCAGCGAGCCGGTTACAACCAATGACGAAGGCTGGGCCGAGTTTGGGTGTGAGGCGGGATCTGTCTCGGTGTGGGTGCCGAAGGAGTAGAGGTGGATGAATAGATGGGGATGGGTTGTTTCACTGCTAAAGCACCATCTTAGCTTTGAGAATCGGCCCTTCGTCCCGCTCCTCAAGCTGGGCGATACCTAGGAAGTCTCTCTCGGGGTTCAGTACTCGGTAGGGTACATTGGGCGGCATCTCCATCGGCGGCGGGAACTTTTGACCCTGCTGCCAGCGACGGGCTAAATCGACGGGCAGAGCGATCGCCGGCAGGTGCTCCAGCGCTACAGCTGGAGCGAGTAGCTCAAGGGACTGCTTTTCGGCTAGCTCTGTCGCCGCTTCCAGGGTTAGGCTGCGCTCTAGGTCAAAGCCGCCGCTGCGGGTGCGGATGAGGTGGGCCAGGGTAGCCCCGGTGCCCATGCGATCGCCTAGGTCCCGCGCGATGGAGCGAATATAGGTGCCGGGGCCACAGTTTATGTCTAGCGTTAGCTCGGGCTGCTCTGCCGTCTGCCAGTGCTGCACCGCCAGGGTGTGGACAGTGACGGTGCGAGAGGGAGGCGCTACTGTCCGCCCCTTGCGGGCTAGGTTATAGAGGCGCTGCCCCTGCACCTGAATAGCGCTAAAGGTCGGTGGTATCTGCTCGATGCTGCCCTGGAACTCAGGCAGCACGGCCGTAACAGCCGTTAGCGTTAGGTGGTCGGCGTTCTCTTGGGCAAGCACCTCCCCTTCTAAATCGTCGGTGGTCGTGGTGAGACCAAAGCGAATGACCGCTCGATAGGCCTTGTCTTCGGGTAGGTAGGGCAGTAGGCGAGTGGCCCGTCCCACCGCAATGGGTAGTACCCCAGCGGCTAGTGGGTCCAGCGTGCCCCCGTGCCCCACTTTTCTAATGCCCAACAGCCGCCGTACTGCCCCCACACAGTCGTGGGAGCTGACGCCCTGAGGTTTGTAGAAGTTTAGAAATCCCTGCACGGCGTCACGCTGTGTTTGCTTACCCATTCGGTCCCTGGGCGAAGCCGAAGGGACCAAACTATCTATTTAGCCACTCCTAGACTAATGGCTAGCGGCCGATGCGCCCCATACCTCGGCCAGGCGGCGATCGCGGCCGCAGGCGGTGCGGTAAAAGTTGTAGCGAACCGGGTGATTGAGGTAATAGTCTTGGTGATAATCTTCGGCGGGGTAAAAGGTTTGGGCTGTCTCAATGGCGGTGACAACAGGCGGATCCCGAAACCTCTCTTCGCTGCTTAGCGCCTGCAAAGAGGCTTCGGCAAGCTGCCGTTGCCCATCGTCGTGGACAAAGATTTTAGACAAATACTGGCTACCTTTGTCGCAAAACTGGCCGCTACCATCTACAGGGTCAACGTTGCGCCAAAAGACCTGGAGCAAATCATCGTAGTCAACGACAGCTGAGTCATACACGATTTCTACTGCTTCCACATGGCCAGTGCCCCCCGCAGATACCTGACTATAGGTGGGGTCAGCCTGGGTACCCCCTGTATAGCCTGAGGTGGTTGAAACTACCCCGTCTACTGCGTCAAAGGGCTTCTCCATACACCAGAAACAGCCCCCGGCAAAAGTCGCGGTGGTTAGGTTAGCGTTGGTCCCTGACGAAGCCTCGGGCATAGAGTCTGCTGTGGCTGAGAAGGGTAGGGCGTCCCAGACGAGTCCTAGGGCGGCCAGCATCAGTAGGCCCAACAGCAGTCTGCGCATCGTTTGCATGATTTACGTTTGTTGTGGTTGCTTCAGTATCAGCTTACGATAGCGGTCTGAGAGACTCCTGAACAATGCTGTGGCAGAGGCCATCCACAGCATTTAGAAGCTAGCCATTCTCAGAGCTGAGAGAAATGACGCTGTATCGGTAGGAAGAGCACCGGTAGGAAGAGCAGAGATTTCTGCACCCTGTCATCTTTCTCAACCCTCTTTGATAACCAACTTTGTATGATTAGGGAGTATTACCGTCGCGGTGGCTGCCTGCATTACGCCAGTTCAGTAGGTCAGTGTTCAGTCTGTGCCAGAGGTCAACCCCCCTGTGATTCTATCGTCTTCGCCTACTATCAACCGCAGCAAATCTCTGTACGAGCAGGTGTATCACGCCCTGCGATCAGCCATCTTAGCTGGTGAGCTTCCCCCCGGCGATCGCCTGGTTGAAACCCAGGTGGCCGAGTGGCTTCATGTGAGCCGCACTCCCCTGCGCGAGGCTCTGCGCCAGCTTCAGCAAGACGGCCTAGTTACCGCCGATGTCAGCGGCGGGCTGCGGGTAACCACCATTACCGCCGCCGATGCTGAAGACCTTTATGACTGCCGTCTAGCCCTAGAATCGATCGCGGTCGCTGGGGCCTGCACCCACGCGACGCCTGCGCAAATGCAGGCGATCGCCGCCTGCGTGGCTGAGGCCGAAGGAGAAGTTACGGGTCAGCACGGCGACTTTTCCCCCGAAAGGCTGCTTAGTGTTGACTACCGGTTCCACCACTTAATCGCCGAAAGCTCAGGCAATCGGCGGCTGGTATCGCTCCTCGATACCCTGTTTGACGCTATGGCCCTGCTGCGCATCCAGACCCTCCAGCAAAACCCTGGCGTACTGGAAATTCGCCTAGAGCATCGCCAGATCTATGAGGCTATTCTCAGCAACGACTCAGATATCGCCGTCACAACCATCACTCAGCACCTGCGAGCCAGTAAAGCCCGCGTAGTCAGAGAAATAAAGGGCAGCCAAACTGCCGTTGCAGGCTGATACCAGTATCTAGCGAGCCCCTATACCGGTGGGGATCAGGGTCTGGTAGGATTTTGAGGCCACTACGCTAGCAGGAATCACTATGTCCCAGCCTTCCACCGGAGCCGACGCCGTCGATGCCGCGATCGCCCAGGGTATTGACCTTGACGGCACCCCCATTCCCGCCGCTAAGCTCGACCTCTACCACACGGTGATGGGCAAAGAAGCCGGACGACAGCGCAGCGGGGTGTCAAACTCGATGCGATCGCGCATCGTGCGCATTGGAGCCAAGCACTTTTCCCAAGCTGAACTAAACACTATGCTGCAGGGGGCTGATTTTGCCCCCCTCAAAGATAAAGAGGTCGCCTACTTCTACGGCGGTAAGTAGCTCAGAAACCAGAGCATCTTCAAGTCTGCCAGCCCCTGCCTAGGGCATTTGCAGCGCCGCTGGAGCTGGACACGTAATGTCTAGCGACTCCTGGGTGCGGGGATGGGGCAGCCGGAGACGGTGGGCGTGGAGATGATAGCCCGTGTCGCCAGGGACGGGGACGGGTTCAGTCTCAGGCGGTTGAGACAGAGGCACACCGCCTACCCCATAGAGCGGATCGCCCACCAGCGGCACCCCTGCTGCGGCCATGTGAATGCGTATTTGGTGCGGTCGCCCGGTGCGGATGGTGACTTCCACTAGCGTGGACGTTGAAGAACGGTGGAGTACGCTGCCCTCGGTGTAGGCTGTCAGGCCTGAAGGCGATGCGCCATACACGTACCCCAGTGCGGGATAATCGACTTTGCCGATAGGTGTCGTCAGCACAAAGCGATCGGGCAAGTCACCAGCGCTCACCAGCGCTCGGTAGGTTTTACAAATCGGGTGAGGAGCCTGAGGATCGTAGGCCGTTGCGGTAGACTCGCGCAGCTGACGACTGAGCACAGAGCGGGCCAGAGGCGACCTGCCCAGCACCATTACCCCCGACGTGCCTCGCCCCAGCCGATGCACCGGCACCGGAGGGTGCTTGGGGTAGCGCTGCTTGAGCTGGTGCAGCAGCGTGTGGGTCAAGAAATTGCCGCCCGGCAGCACCGGCAGACTCGCAGGCTTGGCGATCGCCATTAAGTCCTCATCCTCATACAGCACCTCAAACCCCAGCGGCACCTCTGGCTCCTGCCAGGGTGAGCGATGATAGGTCAGCGTTTGCCCTGGCTGAAGGCGATCGTCGAGCGCTACAGGGCTACCGTTCTGGCGAATTTGACCTGACAAAATGCGGTCTTTCCACTCGTCGCGGCTGGAGTGACGGTAGCGAGCGGCATAGAAATCGAGCGCCGAGAGCCCGGCGGCGGCGGCGGTGATGCGATCGCTATAGACCCAGCCTTGATTCATCGTCGGTTGCACTCAACACCGCCTCGCGCTCCTCGCCGATCAAGTGTTGCTAATCAGATGTTAATCAGTAGCGGTGATTAATCTAAGGGCGAACGCCGTTCGTTCCTACGGTAGGCGAAAAGTGTTCTATAGCTTACACTAGCCGCTTCAGCCGCTCTTTCGCCTCTGCCCGAAGCTGCTTCACCCGCCGAAACAGCTCCTGCCCTGTATGAATGTAGCTTTCCTCATAGCTCATGGTGAAGCGGTCCAGCTCGTCCAGCCCGTCCTCCACTAGACCCAAGCAGTGATAAATATCTGCCGCTACCCCCGCCGTACTGGACGGGTTCGCCATCGAGTTAAACTTTCCCTGGGCCTGCCCCAGCCAGGTGCGCCCCTGTTCTAGGTATGCCATAAACGCCTCCATTAGCTCATCGTCAAACGGATCTGCCGAGAGCTTGCGAATCTCGGCCCTGAGCGGCGACATAATTTTGCCCAGCAGCCTGTCAACCGGGCCGTACACCAGCTTTAGCCAGGCATCTTCGCGCGCCTCAGACGACTGGGTTACTTCCCGCGCGTAGCGATAGACCTCCTGCATGTCAGCTGTGCGCCTGGCCCGGTTGGCGGCACTCTCCACCGGATCTGCGGCGGCAACCCCCTGGCGCTGCTGGTCGTAGACACTCCGGCGCAGCGGATCACCCACAATCTCATAGGCAGTGTTGATC
>JBARUP010000273.1:0-6789 GCA_049645805.1 Nodosilinea sp. | reverse complement strand
GCGCTTGTTTCAAGCAGCGGATTAGGCTCTCCTTTTCCTGACTACGGGACTGAATGGTTTGAAGAGACTCAGCCCTCCCTAGCGAATAGGCTCGGGTCGTCCGTAGCTAAGCGACAATAGGGATGCTCTGATTCGTGAGACAACCTATGGCCGGTAAGTACTTTCAAAAACCAGGTCCAGAACTGGCCGATCGCGTGCCGCCGGGGCAGCACTTGGCGAAGGGGTTCCCGGTGCTTACCTACGGCGATACCCCCCACGTGACGCAGGCCGACTGGTCGTTAACCATTACAGGGTTAGCTACCCCTGAGACATTTACCTGGGCCGACGTGATGGCCCTACCCCAAACGGAGTTCACCGCCGATTTTCACTGCGTGACTACCTGGTCAAAGCTGGATGTAACCTGGCGGGGTGTGCGCGTGACGGATCTGTTAGGACAGCTTGAGGTTGATAGTGCTGCAAGTCATGTGATGCTGCACTGCTATGGCGGCTACACCACCAACCTTGCTGTAGACGACTTTGCTCGGCCTGAGAACTTTTTTGCCCATACGCTAGATGCAGAGCCGCTGCCTCCAGACCACGGCGGCCCGATGCGTTTGGTTGTGCCCCACCTCTACGCCTGGAAAAGCGCAAAGTGGATTAGTGGCATTGAGTTTTTGGCAGAACCTGATCTCGGCTTTTGGGAGCGCAACGGCTACCACCGCCGAGGTGAGCCCTGGGCTGAGGAGCGCTATAGCCGCTAAAACGGTTACCTCTAGGCTTTTAAAGCTTATCGATTGCCGTAGCGACCCCAGCTTAGAAATGTTGTTACCACGTAGAGCACGATGGTAGAGCCGATAATGGACGGCACCAGGGCTACCCCTTGAAAACTCCAGGTGAGCCAGGGCGTGGTGAAGTTGTACTGCTGACGTAGATAGGCGGCAATCCACTGCCCCAGCAGCACACCCAATAGGCCAATTAGCACTAGGCCAATTAGCTTGCCCGGTACTCGACGGGGAATAAGAAGATTGGCTGCCAAGGCGCAGGCTATGGCAATAAGAACCTGAACTAACAGGCTGGTCAGGTTATCCATTGGGGCGAGTCTCCCGAGATCAAGACAGTAGAACAGTTGCGGGCGGTTTTAGTCAGCCTAGTGAGATATTGTTAAATCCACCCTTGAACTGCAGCTTGGTAGACGGCCTGATAGCGATTTTTGGCTTGCAGCTTAACAAGGCTGTTGTTGATGTGAAATTTTACTGTACTTTCGCTGATGTAGAGGCGGTTGGCGATGTTGCGATCGCGCAACCCCTGCGCCAAAAGCGCCATAATTTCGCGCTCGCGTTTAGAGGGGCGAGGCGCGCCTGGGGCAACAGGCGTATCCACCGGCTGCCCTGAATGCAGCTGATGCACTAGCTGACTCAGACGCTCGGCATCTATAGCCCAGTCGATGGTAGCGCCAACCTGAGGCGGTGGGCCTGAGGTTTGGAGCTGCACCCAAAGTACACGGCTGGCTGATTGGGCCACGGTTTCGCTATCGGTAATCACCACGGCCTCAGATTCTGAGGGGTCGCACACCGTTAGCCCAGCGCGGTAGGCCAAACAGGTTAGGGCTGTCTGTGTTAGCGTCTCACGGCACTGAATAGTGACCTTACCGCCCTGTTCACCCCTGCGGTAGGGTACCTGTAGCAGAACCTGCATCATTTGCTGCTGAGGGAGGGCCTGATACAGGCTGCCCCCCAAGCAGGTGGCTACAAACCTGATCTGGCGACAGCGCGATTGCCAGCGCGCTGCTGTGTCTTGAACTCCAGCACCATTGCCTGGGGTTGGTAGCGCTACGATGGCTTCTAGGGTAACTGCGGCGGCCCCGTAGACTAATCGGGCATAATCACAGCGAAACTCATCGAGCACCTCGCTGAAGCGAAGAAAAATGTAGCTGACTGAGTCGGGCAAAGGTGTTTCGGTACCGACTAAGGCCATGGTGGTGGTGGTGAGCCGGTCAGCTAGTTGGTCAGACAAGATAGGAAGAGGTGCAGGGTGCGCGCGTTTGGGGGGAGTCTCGACCTGCATGGCGGCATCAAGGGCTATCGTCGCGGCCATGCAGAGCACCTGAAGCACCTCTAAAAATTCTGCGGCCATGGGGCTGTGGCTAAAGGTCGCCAGCACGCCAATTACACGATCGCCTGTCATGAGCGGGTACCCTGCAAACCCTTGGATACGATTGGCAACAGCCCAGTCTTTGTCTTTTACCCAAGCTTCTTCAGCTAGCTGGTTGCTGAGAAAAGGCACTCGATTCTGAGCAATCTTGCCGACTTTGTAGGCCCCCATCGGTACGCGGGCAAAAGAGCCGTCGGTGTGGGTATAAAGCCCTGACGATGCAACCAGGCGCAGCATAGCCTGATCAGGCTCTACAACCCACAGGCGGGCAAAGGCACAGCCAAACTGATCGACTAGCCCATCGGTGACGGTGCGGGCAATTGTCTCAACCTCAAGACAGCCTGAAAACCGCTGGGCAATCTTGTTGACCCGCTGCAGGTCGAGCAGCAGGGTGGCCTGACTGGGTAGATCAACGCTAGGGCTCACCGGGGAGAGCAATCACGACACGTCCTAATTGCATGTGGGTTGAATCGAACTAGACCAGCACTCTGTATCAGTTGGCATGCCCTTGAGCGTTTGCGCCAGGTTATCTAGCATCGTGTCTACAAAGTTCGGCTGACAACCAGTGGTTCCGCTGCAGACGCGATCGCTTTCAAATCTAATGAGACTATCAAGACACGGTAAACTTCGTCACTCGCCCTAGGCTCTATCTACGTATTCTCTGTTAGAACGTGAACGAAGCCTGGGCTATACCCACGCTACGGGTTTGCCCCAAAGTTACCCGGATTGTGCATCTGCATCTCGTAATTAGTTAAAGCCCCTGTTTGGAGAAGCAGATGAAGGAGAGACTCATAGGCGTTGGCCTTGGGGTCGGTGTCGCGCTGACTTTAGGACTTGGCTGGGCCAGCTCTGCTCAGGCGTTTGCGTTACGTAGCTCGGTTACGGCAACCAACAGCATTAGAGACGTTAATACCCAAGAAGAAGCCATATTTGTAGACCCCCTCAATCCTCAAACCGTAACGGTGGGACCACAGCTGGAGCTAAAGCAGTTTGGCGGCGTCTGGAATATTGACTTTGATGATAACTCGATTTTGTTCAGTATCAATTCTAGATTCGGCAATGTCGCCTCTGGGGACGACATCTATCGATTTCTGACCCCTAATCTTGGCGGACGAAGACAGAAGACACTAGTAGGATTTACGGCCGCTTCGGTAGGTATCGCTAGCTTTGACATAACTCCAGAGGTTGATGTTCTGGCCGGTAACTGGCTTGAGGTGGTGTTCCCGCAGAGGTTCTTTGAGGCAGGAGGGCTCAACTCCATACCAAACGGAAATTTAGCGTTCAGAATTGACCTCATGGTAGAAGATGCTACTGCTGTACCGACCCCAGCGCTGCTGCCTGGGCTGGTGGGCATGGGTTTGGCAGCGCTTCGCAAGGGCCGCCAAGATCGGGCTGACTAGCTGCGGCGGCTAAGGATCTTGAGAGTCTGAATGGTCAGCATTGGTCGCGCCGCGCTTGAAGCGATCTTTAGCTAGCGTAAACGCTTCTTGCATCGCGGCCTGAATTTCCTCGGGGTCGGGTTTCTTGCCGCCCAGCAAATCGCCAAAGTAAACGCAGGCCCCTTCGCCCAGCGCCCAGGTGTAGGCCGCAGCCCAGGAGGCGGCGATCACGCTGCCAAAGCCGGGGATGAATTTAACCAGCTCGCGCCCTACGGCTTGGGCCAAGAACCCGCCTGCGATCGCGCTGATCAATCCGCCTGCTTGAGAAGGGCTGAGGGTTTGGCCGTAGAGCTTGCCCAACAGACCCACCATGGAGACCTGGAGAGCCGTCAGCACCGGCATAGTCGCAAAGGGTAGGGGGACTGCGGCTAAGGTGGCAGCCATCACTGCAAAAGCTGAAATATAGTGCCGTCCGACATCTCGGTACAGGCTGCCCAGCTGACCGGCAGCTTCGGCCTGCTCGTCAAGCAGCTGGTATAGAGCCTGCGCTTCGGCTTCGGGCAGCAGGTCGGCTAGGGCGTCTCGCAGAGCCTCAAGGCCGTAGAACACCGGGTCAAAGCCATCTTCTTCGAGGGTGAAGTCGATCAGTACAGTCTGGTCTACCACCCCCTGAAAGTTAGCCTGAATCGCGTCAAACGGTCGGCGCACGGCGTCTAAATCGGGCGAGTAGGGGGGGTGATTGGTCTGGCTAGGCGGGTAAACCTCGTGGACCGAAGTTACGACCAGCAGACAGGGCACGGCTGGAAACTGCTGCCGGAGCTGAACGGCCACTCGCCGCAGAGCATCGGTGGCAAAATCGCTGATTTTGACCGTCAATATTAGAATGCACGCTTTGCTGCTGTTTTTGAGGTCGTTGCTCAGCTCGGCCACAATGGCATCGGTGGCCTGGTCAACGTCGCCTAGGCCCACAGTATCGGTGAAGAGCAGCAGGGGCAGGTCTTTGGAGGGATAGGCGTAGCGCTGGGTGTGCTGGGTGTGGGGCCTAAATCCCTGGCCGATGATCTCTGCTGATACCCCGGTCAACCCCCTCACAATCGAGCTCTTGCCCGCCTGGGGTTTGCCAATTAGCAGAGCCTCAGTTGTGGGTAGCTGATCGCGCACCGCCGCCAAAATATCGGCTACTTTGTCGTCATCGACATTGAACCAGCGGCTGAGCTGCTGGGTGGGCCGCAGCTTGCCAGTGCGATCGCGCAGATTTTGCCAAAGTCCTGCTAGCGGAGCAGCCCACAGTGGGGACTGATGCGGTGGTTTGCGATCGCCCATACCCGTCCTTTGCAATGGCTTACCGACTACGGCACTTATCATGCCATGTCTTCATCCTAGCGTCAGGAAGTCGGTTGCTAAGTCAGGCAAACGTTTAAGTTAGTCGTCTAGTAGTACTGACGGATTGCCCGGTAGGGTAACAGGCTGGTTGGTCACTGACGGAGTGGAGCGACTGCTGCGCCCCTCTAGCTTGCCCTGAGCAACGGGAACGGTAAAATGGAACTGACTACCTTTGTTTTTACCCGCTGACTGGGCCCAAATCGTCCCTCCCAACCCCTCCACAATTTGGCGGCACATGGCTAGACCTAGCCCTGTACCTCCGGTGGTACGACGCAGCGCCCCCTCTTCTTGATAGAAACGGTCAAACACTATGTGGAGTCGGCTGGGCTCGATGCCGCGTCCGGTATCGGCAACGGTGACTCTGAGATGGGCTGGGCTAGAGCGCGTTACCTGAATGGTGATTTTGCCGGAGGGAGGAGTAAACTTTCGGGCGTTGTCGAGCAGCTTGACTAGAACCTCAACCAGCCACTCGCCATCGGCCCGCACCAGCGGCACCTGCTTGGGAATTTTAACAGCAATAGTGGGGGTCTCAGCGCTGTCCTGGCTGCCGTGGATGCTGCTGAGAGCTAAATCGACACATTCCTGAATAGAGAGTGTCTCCAGGTTCCACTCGACCCGGCCACTCTCCAATCGCGACAGGGTAAGAAAGTCTTGTACCAGCTTGCGCATGCGCTCGGCGTCTTCGAGGGCCGACTGCAGCATAATCTGACGCAGCTCGTTGGGCATGTCAGGCTCGGTAGCCAGGCTTTCGAGGCAAACCTGAATAGTCGAGAGCGGGGTACGCAGCTCGTGACCAGTAATGGCAATCAGGTTGGCGCGGGTGCGATCGAGGGCTTCGAGCTGCTGGTTTAGGTCTTGCAGGTTGGCGTAGGCCTCGGCCTGAATGATGGCCACGCTGAGCTGAGTTGCGATCGCATCGACAAGAGCCGTATCGTGTTCGCTCCACTCGTAGGGCTCAGGGTAGCACTGGTGCAGCTCAATCATGCCTACTAGCCGCCCCTGGTAGGTCAGCGGCACGATTAGCCACGCCTTGATCTGCCACCGCTCAATGAGCGGCTGCACGGCCTCTAGCTCCTGATGAAAGGGCGAGCTGCTAGCCTGGGTATCAGCAATGGCGATGGTTTCTTTAGTGTCTTGAACATAGTCAAACAGCGGATTGGTGTTTAGGGGCCAGACCTCGCCCAGCAGCGAGTCTGTGGCTTCGTTAAGGTGCTGGTGGGTAATTACTACCGTGCTATCAGTAGCGCTACAGGGGTAGATTAGGCAGCGGCACACGTGCAGTGCCTGACCGAGTTCCTGAGCAGCCTTGGCAAAAATCTCGTCGGCATCGAGAGACTGACGTACTACCGAAGTAATGGAGTTAACCAGGCGCTCGCGCCGCTCCTGGGCTGTAATCGCTTTGTAGGCCTTGAGCAGTTTGTACTGTCCGGCCTGTAGGTAGGTTACCAGGCGCTGGGTGAAGGGGTCAGGGCTGCCGCTGGCATCTAGGTGGTCGGTAGGGGGAAGGGCGGGGTCAATGTAGCGCTGCCGAGCGATCGCAATCTTATCGGCTAAATCAGGACGATACCCGGCAATGCGATCGAGTAATAGCTCCGCCACTCTCTGAGTAACATACTGGTCTCGCGTCCAGATGCCTTCAAATCGGCGGGTTTGGTCGAGCGGAGGGCCATCAGTAGAGGGTACGGGTGCTCGTTCTCGGCAGACTAAACAGGCGCTGTAGTCTGCCCCAATTACCACTAGGTGCCACTCCTGCATGAGGGCATCGCCTGCCTCAAAGGCAATAGTTTCATAGTTCTCTGACCGACTGACGAAGCTAGTACCCAGGGCTGACAGCACGTAGATTTGATCAGTAATTTCTGCAATCCGCAGGTAGCGGTTGGCCTCCTGAAGATAGAAC
>JBARUP010000272.1:0-2751 GCA_049645805.1 Nodosilinea sp. | reverse complement strand
GGTCACTACTCTCTGGGCCAGCTGGCCTGCCGAGGCAGCAGAGACGCCACTAGGCTGAGACGAGGTGGCGATGCCTGATGCGGTAAACAGTCATGCCTATGCAGGCGATCCACCGCAAAGGCCCGCTAGCTCAGCCGAAGCGCCCCGTAACATAGTCACGGGTAGACTCCTGCTCAGGGTCGCTGAAGATCTTTTCGGTTTCGCCGTGCTCAGCGAGGTAGCCGACCTTGCCCCTGGCCCCCTCAGTTACCTCAGCGTTGTAGAAGGCGGTGTAGTCAGCGACTCGAGTTGCCTGCTGCATGTTGTGGGTAACGATGATGATGGTGTAGTTTTGCACTAGCTCTTTCATCAGTTCCTCAATCTTGAGGGTCGAAATGGGGTCGAGGGCGGCGCAGGGCTCGTCCATCAGCACGACTTCAGGCTGTACGGCAATAGTGCGAGCGATACAGAGGCGCTGCTGCTGTCCGCCAGAGAGTGAAAATCCGCTTTCCCCCAGCTTGTCTTTGACCTCATCCCACAGGACGGCCCGGCGCAGAGAAGTCTCTACCAGCTCATCCATATCGCCTGAGTAACCGCTGATGCGGGCACCGTAGGCAACGTTGTCGTAGATGGTTTTAGGAAAAGGGTTGGGCTTCTGAAACAGCATGCCAATGCGACGACGCACCTCTACCGGATCTACGTCCGGAGCGTAGAGATCTTGCCCGTGGTAGGTCATCTTGCCCTTGAGGCGAAAAATCTCGATCAGGTCATTAAGCCGGTTGAAGCAGCGTAAAACCGTGCTTTTGCCGCAGCCCGAGGGGCCGATAAAGGCGGTAATCTTGTTTTTGGGAATGTCAATAGAAACATTCCGCACGGCTTTGTAGGAGCCGTAGTAGATATCGCAGTCTTTGGCCCGCAGCACGACGTCGGTTGCAGTCTTGTTCATTGGCGTTGCTTCAACCATTCCTTAGACTCCCAAAAACATGAGCTCAACTAAAACTTCTCTTGGCGGGTCGCCACCCGCGCGATAATGCTGGTAATCAACACCAGCAGCACCAGAATCAGGGCGGCAGCCCAGGCTAGCTCTTGCTGAGGCTTAAAGGGCAGCGTGGCATAGTTGTAAACCAGCACGGCCAGAGAAGCGATGGGGTTCGTGACGCCGTTGGCCCAGAATGGCGAGAACAGGGCGGTAAAGATTAGCGGCGCGGTTTCTCCAGCAGCGCGGGCGATCGCCAGCGTAACCCCGGTCAAAATTGCCGGAATAGCCGCAGGCAGAACCACCTTTAGCACCGTCTGATACTTAGATGCGCCTACCCCTAGGGCAGCCCAGCGAATCTCCTGGGGCACAATTTTGAGCGCCTCATCAGCGGTGCGAATGATGGTGGGCAACATTAGCACTGCTAGAGCTACGCCTCCCGCCAGGGCTGAGTAGCCCGGCCGACCCGGTCGCACCATGATGCCGTAGATAAATACTCCGGCAATGATGGAGGGCACCCCGGCCAGCATGTTGACTCCGAAGCGGACGTACTCGTCAATGGAGGTATCGCCGCCGCCAAACTCCGACAGCCAGATAGCGCACAGCACGCCGACGGGCACTGAGATGAGAGTGGCAATAGCGACTACAATTAGCGTCCCCTGAATGGCGTTGGCAATACCCCCGCCTGGAGAACCCGGCGGCGGCGGCAGCTGGGTAAACAGGTCGAGGTCGAGGCGGTTAAAGCCGTTGGCAACGACGTAGAACAGCACCAGCACCAGGGGTATCAGGGCGATTAAGATCGACAGCCCTGCCAGCCCGGTCATGACTATATTGAACAGGTTGCGGGAGCTAGACTTTTTGGCTTTGAGGCTTTTAGCGTCAAAGCTAATGGCAGGAGGCTCGGAGTAGGTGGTCATAGTTAGTCTCTTCTCGCTTAGAGCGTCCTGGAATACCTAGTATTTGGCCTGAAGCTTGCGCACAATCCAGTCGGCCAGGATGTTGACAATCAGCGTCAGTATTACTAGCACAAAGGCAGCGTACATGAGTGCCGCTACCTGGATGCCCTTGGCTTCGGCAAACTGGTTAGCCAGCAGCGACGAAATTGTGTTGCCCGGGTCAAGCAGCGACAGGCTGATGGAGTTGGAGTTGCCAATTAACATGGTGACGGCCATGGTTTCCCCCATAGCGCGGCCCAGAGCCAGCATGACGCCTCCTACAATGCCTGAAATTGCCGCCGGAATCAGGACTCTAAAAATCGTCCCCCAGCGCGTTGCCCCTAGCCCGTAGGAACCCTGACGCAGTTCGGGCGGCAGGGCAGCGAGGGAATCGCGAGAAATGGCGGTAATAATCGGTAAGATCATGATGGACAGCACCAGAGAAGCCGCCAGCATGCTCGGCCCGATGAAGGGGATACCGAACAAGCCAAAGAACCACTTCAGGGCCGGAATCAGCACAAAAATACCCCAGAGGCCGTAGACCACGCTGGGAATAGCGGCCAAGAGTTCCACCATGAACACCAGCACGGTGCGAACTTTAAAGGGAATAAAATCTTCGCTGAGGAACAGGGCCGTGCCCAGCCCCAGGGGAACGGCGATCAGCAGCGCGATCGCCGAGCTCAGCAGGGTACCGTAGACCATCGGCAGCACGCCGTAGGATACGCGCCCTTCTACCGGGTTCCAGCTGCTGGTCCACAGAAAGCTCAGCCCGTATTCTCGAACGGCGGGCCAGGCCTGAATCAAAATTAGCAGGCCGATGGCTACTAGCAGCAGCAGAATAAGCAGAGCGAACCCGAGGGT
>JBARUP010000271.1:0-8788 GCA_049645805.1 Nodosilinea sp. | reverse complement strand
ATCCACAGTAGCGCGGTTAACATCAACAGCAAAACCCAGCTTGGCCGCTTGCTCAACCTCTTGGTAAGACCGCAGCCGATAGCCTGGCTGGCTTAGCCGACTTGCGAGGGGGTTAATTTGTGCCCTTAGAGCTTGCCAACGCTTCAGCACTACTAATCCTGCCTTGATTTAGTTTTGGGTAAAAAGTGCCTATTAGCTCAGCCCATCAAGCAGCAGGCGACGCTTTTGCTCAAATTCTAGCTCCGAAATCAGCCCTTCCTGGCGCAGAGTGTCTAGCTCTCGCAGGGCTTTCCCCAGAGCGCTGACCTGTTTGGGGTCAAGCCCCGCTTTCACCTCTTTAGCGGGCACGTCGATCGCGGCAAAGGTATCAAGAGGCTGGCTTAGCAGCAGAAAACCCTCAATAGCGCAGGCCACCCGAGGAATTTGGGTCCAGCTAAGCAGCAGGTACAGAGCACCCCAAAAGGGCTGTCCCAGGTAGAACTTGTGAAAGCCTGATACTGGAGTTAATACTCCTAGCCAGGCTAGAATAACGGCTGTCCGACGGGAACGCTGTGCCAACATCATTGCTTCGCCACCTGCGCAGCTCGTGAGGGTTCAAAACGCTTGAATCTTGTGAAACCAGTATAAGCCTGGCGTAAAGAATTGACATTGGCCTCCGGACTCCGATGTAGGCTCAACATCGATCCGCGAAGATAAAGATACTTTCCTTAGTAGTGCTGCTCCTGAATGTCCCACGCTGCTTTCTCCACTGAATGGCTCAACCGCTTTTCCGATCCCTACGCGCTGATGGGGGTATCGCTGGCCGCCGATGAACGCCGCATTCTTAAGCGCTACAGAGTCATTGCCAAGCAGCTTCACCCCGATGCCTTGATCGATACACCGCCGGAGCTGCGTCAGTTTGCGGCCCAGGTATTGCCTAAGCTCGTTAACCCTGCTTACCAGCGCCTGAAGCAGGACAAGGGCCGTAATGAAGTACTGGCGACGCTGCGTTTCAAGGTGCGTCGCCTCAGTCGCGATCAGTCAGCTAGCCCCGTGGGCGAGCAAAGTAAAAAACTACTGGAGGTGCCCGAGCCAGAAGTTGAAGTGTTCTATGAACAGGCGGTAGAGCGGCTGTGCAATCGCCAGTACGAGTCGGTGGCCGAGTTTGAAGTCCGCACCCAAAACTTGAGCGAGCTCAACTTGATTTATTTGCGCCGCAAGATGGGGACGCCGATTATCCGTGAAAAGCGCGCCGGGCTGATATCTACCACCTCAGTGCCCAAGTCGCCTGCATCGCTGTCCGATCTACCCGCCGATATAAACTCGACAGGGGGAGGCATGTATGCTGAGCGTCACTACAGCCGAGCCCAGGAATATCTCAAGGGTAAAAACGTTCAGGCTGCCATTCAGGAACTTAAAGACGCGATCAGAATCGATCCTCGCAACAGCAGCTACCACTGTCTGATCGGGCAGGCCTACTTAATCAGCAAGCTGACTGGTATGGCCAAGGTACACTTCAAGCAGGCCCTACGCCTCAATCCCAAGAATGCTGTAGCGACTAAATATGCTCAGCAGCTCAACATAACGGTAGAAACCCAGCGTCGCAGGGCTGAGACGGTGGCCGTCGCTGCTTCCGACAGGCGATCGCTGTTTGGCAGCCTATTTTCCAAGGGCACTCGCTAGCTACAGCAGAATCAGCAGCAAAGCCTACACGCAGTGGTGCAGAGGATGTAATAAAATCGCAACGCCACCCACGATGCCCGTCGCGACTCGGAGAGCCCCGCCCTGTGAACAGCTTCAACGCCAAAACCCACCTCACCGTAGGCAGTAACGCTTACACCATCTACAGCCTGTCTGCCGCCGCTGCTGTTTTGGGAGACGTTAGCCGCCTGCCCTTCAGCCTCAAGGTGCTGCTCGAAAACCTGCTGCGTCACGAAGACGGGCGCTCGGTTACGGCAGCAGACGTGCAGGCGGTGGCCGACTGGCTTCAGACGCAGTCTTCTTCTCGTGAAATTGCCTACCGTCCGGCTCGCGTGCTGATGCAAGACTTCACCGGCGTTCCCGCTGTTGTTGATCTGGCCGCCATGCGGGACGCCATGGTGTCTATGGGTGGTGATCCCGACAAAATCAATCCCCTATCGCCCGTAGATCTTGTGATCGACCACTCGGTGATGGTCGACGCCTTCGGCAGCGCTACTGCCTTTGATCAAAATGTAGAGAAAGAGTTTCAGCGTAACTTTGAGCGCTACGCCTTCTTGCGCTGGGGCCAGAGCGCCTTTGACAACTTCCGAGTAGTGCCGCCGGGGACCGGCATCTGCCACCAAGTCAACCTGGAGTATCTAGCTCAGGTGGTCTGGACCAAGAACGAAAACGGCGAAACCGTCGCCTATCCCGATACCTTAGTAGGCACCGACAGCCACACCACGATGATCAACGGCCTCTCGGTACTAGGGTGGGGCGTGGGCGGCATTGAGGCCGAGGCCGCTATGCTGGGTCAGCCCATTTCCATGCTGATTCCTGAAGTGGTAGGCTTCAGGCTCACCGGGCAGCTGCCCGAGGGAGCCACGGCTACCGATCTGGTGCTCACCGTAGTCCAAATGCTGCGTAAAAAAGGCGTAGTGGGCAAGTTTGTTGAATTCTATGGCGACGGTCTCGACCACCTCACCCTGGCCGATCGCGCCACCATTGCCAACATGGCTCCTGAATACGGTGCCACCTGCGGCTTTTTCCCCATTGATGGTGAAACTATTCGCTACCTGGAGTTCTCAGGCCGCGACCCCGACCGCGTTGCCCTAGTTGAAGCCTATGCCAAGGCCCAGGGACTCTGGCGCGAGCCCAGCGCTCCCGATCCTATCTTTACCGACACGCTGGAGCTGGTTCTAGGCACAGTAGAACCGTCTCTGGCTGGGCCGAAGCGCCCCCAGGACCGGGTCACCCTAGCGGCACTAGCCTCCCAGTTTAAAACCTCTGACTTCCCCACCTTTAGCGGTAAAGACTACAGCGAGAAGCGCTCAGTCCCGGTAGCAGGGGCAGACTACCCCCTCACCGACGGGGATGTAGTCATTGCGGCCATCACCAGCTGCACCAACACCTCAAATCCCTCGGTGATGATTGGCGCTGGTCTCGTAGCCCGCAAAGCAAGGGAGAAGGGTCTCACGGTTAAGCCCTGGGTCAAGACCTCTTTGGCTCCCGGTAGCCAAGTTGTGTCCGACTATCTTGAAAATGCCGGCCTTCAGGACGATTTAGATGCCCTAGGCTTCAACCTTGTGGGCTATGGCTGCACCACCTGCATTGGCAACTCAGGGCCGCTGCCTGCCCCGATCGCCGCCGCCATTGAAGATGAAGACCTCGTAGTAGGAGCCGTACTCTCCGGCAACCGTAACTTTGAGGGCCGGGTTAGCCCCTATACCAAGGCCAACTACCTCGCCTCGCCGCCGCTGGTGGTTGCCTACGCGATCGCAGGCAACCTAGCTATCGATCTCAAGACCGACCCTATCGGTCAAGATACCGATGGGCGTCCGGTTTACCTCAAAGATATTTGGCCTACAAGCGCTGAGATTCAGACCTTAATGGCCGCAGCCCTTACCCCTGAGATGTTCCGCAGCCGCTACGGCAACGTGTTTATGGGCACGGCGGACTGGCAGCAAATCGCTACTCCTGAAAGCCAAACCTACACCTGGAGCGACGACAGCACCTACGTGCAAAACCCGCCTTACTTTGTTGGTATGGCCCCGAGCGTTAATGGTCAGGCCTTTGCTGATATTATCGGCGCGCGCCCCCTAGCGGTTCTGGGCGACAGTATCACGACTGACCACATTTCACCGGCTGGAGCTATTAAGGCCGATAGCCCAGCGGGCAGCTATCTGGTAGATAATCACGTAGCTGCTGTCGATTTCAACTCCTACGGGTCGCGACGGGGTAACCACGAGGTGATGATGCGCGGCACCTTTGCCAACATCCGCCTCCAGAACGAAATGGTACCGGGTTCCTCTGGTGGGATAACAAAGCACATGCCTGACGGCACCGCCATGTCTATCTACGATGCGGCTATCAGTTATCAGACTAGCGGTACCCCTCTAGTTGTGATTGCAGGCAAAGAGTACGGCACCGGATCGTCGCGAGACTGGGCCGCCAAGGGCACCCGGCTGCTGGGGGTCAAAGCTGTAGTAGCCGAAAGCTTTGAGCGCATTCACCGCTCCAACTTAGTAGGAATGGGCGTACTGCCCCTTCAGTTTGTGCAGGGGGTACACCGGGGCGTATTGCACCTAGACGGCAGCGAAACCTTCGACTTGACGGGTTTAAGCGGCGGTATTCAGCCCGGCATGGCGGTCAACCTGGTGATTCACAGGCAGGGAGAAGATACGACGACGGTGCCCCTACTTTGCCGTATTGATACCTTGGATGAGGTAGAGTACTTTCGCCACGGCGGCATCTTGCCCTACGTGCTGCGGCAGTTGATGGCTGCCTAAGCCCTTGGCCTCAACCTGGAACCCCGACGCCCAGGGCTCTGTCAGGGGGAAGGAGGATGTTGCTTTTCCTAACCAACTCAACAACGACTTATTAAGACTCGTTGAAGTTGCGATCAATGACAGCGCAACTTAAGTGAGCGAATTCTATAGTTTGGTCATGGTCGGGGAATCCTGACGAGTAACCACTGCACTAACCATTACCAGGGATGCCGGTATGACCTCATCCATTGCTCCAGATCAAGATCCACAGGTGGCGACCCATCAGCCATCAGCTGAAGAGCTAGACACCGTCAAGGTTGTCGGCGTGCCATCGACCCTGACGGTTGTTGAGGCGGTTGAGTTTGAGCAACAGGTCAAGCGCCACTGCCTCACTCAGCCTGTCCCTACCACTATCACCATTGACCTCAGCCAGACCGAGTTTATCGATAGCAGCGGTCTGGGTGCCCTGGTCATCTGCTACCGCACCTGTAAAGCCAAAGGTATCAACATGGTGCTGCGCGGCGTGCAGGAGCAGGTGCGCATGGTGCTAGCTCTCACCGATCTCGAACAGCTATTTACCTTTGAATCAATTCCAGGCGAGCCAGAGGCTCGAACTCCCAAACCCGAAATGCGGTTTGTGGCGCTTACGGCTCACCCATCGGTCACTTCCAAGGGCAAGCGCGCTATGGATATTGTGGGAGGTCTAGTAGGCTTAGTCATTACGGCTGTACTAGCGGTGCCTATTGTGATGGCTATTAAGCTCGAAGATGGCGGCCCTATTTTCTTTAAGCAGGTGCGGTGCTCGTGGATGGGTAAGCGCTTTGAGATCTGGAAGTTTCGCTCGATGGTAACCGATGCCGAAGCCCTTAAATCTGAGGTCAAGAACGAGGTCGAAGGACCGCTGTTCAAGAACGAGAACGACCCCCGCATTACTAAAATAGGTCGTTTCCTGCGGCGCACTAGCCTAGACGAACTGCCCCAGTTTTGGAATGTACTCAGGGGCGACATGAGTCTGGTGGGTACTCGTCCACCCACCCCCGACGAAATTGAGCAGTACAAAGTGCCAGAGTGGCAGCGCCTCGATGTCAAACCCGGTATGACTGGCGAATGGCAGGTAAACGGACGCTCTACCGTGAAGAAGTTTGAGGACGTGATTCAAATGGATCTGACCTACCAGAAGAACTGGAGCCTAGTCTACGATATCCAGCTGATTATCAAGACTGTTCTGGTGCTGTTTTCTAAAAAGGCTGGGGCGGCTTAGGTGGGGTAGATCAGTAATGGGCGAGACTTAGGCTATTCATTCCTGAACAATTTGATGTCTGTAGAGTGATCGGGCTGGCGGCGTTGATCGTTATTCTTGGCAGTAGGAACTAGCAACGATCGCGCCTGGTTCAACCAGCCACGATAGAGTAAGGGTGTTGTAGGTTGCAGGCACGCCAAGCGGTATGGGGGTTCAGGTTCTGGCGATCGCGGTATGGCTAGGCAGCCTAGTCCTGTACGGAGCTGCCTTCTTTTTCCCGGAAGTACACCGCCGCCACGATTTTTTTTGGAGCGGGGTTGGGGCCTTTTATGGCTTAGTGCTGTGGTTTAGCGCCGTTCAAACTTCGCCCACCGAATTCCTGGGCCATTTAGCTAGCACTACGCTACTAGGCTGGCTGGGTTGGCAAACTCTTTCCCTGCGGCGCAAACGTACCCCATTAGATTTACAAACTCCCCTGGCTCCGGGAGCCTGGCCTGCCTTTGGCCAGCGTCTCAAACAGTCGGCATTAGCCTGGCTGCAGGCAACTCCCCTCCGGCGCTGGCTACCTGAAGAGAGGTGGTCGAGTGATCCAGCGATCGCGATCGGCGAAATTCGAGTTTCATCCCTGAAAGAGGTGGACTACGAGTTTGTCGATGAGCTGGCTCCCAACCCACGCGGGTCCACCTCTCCTGCGGCTGAAGCTCCGACGCCTGCGTCCGTTGTAGTAGCGGAGCCCAGCCCACTGCCGCCCGCCAAAGCTAGGCTGTCTCAGCCGCCAGCACCCCGGCCCCGGCTAGATAAGACCCCGTCTCGCCCAAAGCTTAACCCTGCTGGAGTCAGGCTGGCGGGCTTCAAGGCGTGGGTAGGAAGCGTGTTCACTAGGCCTGCGCCCAAACCGAAGCGAACGGTAATTGATATTCCACCCCGCCCCTCGTCCCTGGCCAAGCAAACTCAGCCTGCGGCTAAAGGTAAAGCTGAGGAGACATCCCGTTCAACGCCTCCGGGCGTAACCATTATTAATGCCGAGGCCGTTGAGAGTTTGGATGAGCCGGAACGGGACAATCGAGCGAACCTACAAAGTAAGGATCAGTCTACCCCTGAGAAAGCTGTCCTAGACGCCCCGGCTCAGCAGCCCAGTAGCGCTGCTGAGCCCCTTGCCGATGACGAAGCTGCCAACTGGGCCGATGACGACAACTGGGCCGATTCTTGAGATTTCCTGGCTGCGGACCCTAGCCAGCCAGATTAACGCCGCAATTGCTCTCAACCTGACCTAAGGTATATAGATGGTTTAAGTTGCTCGCCTGAGATAGCTCCATTGAGGGTTATCCCTAGCTGGTAAGCCAAACCTGCGATCGCGACGCGATTGATCCTTCACCCCTAGTCGACCTCAGGCTGTGACAGACCCCAAAAGCTATAAAGACACCGTTCTTCTACCCCAGACCAGCTTTGACATGCGGGCCAACGCCACCAAGCGCGAGCCGGAAATTCAAGCCTTTTGGGCCGAGAACAAGATTTACGAAACCCTGTCGACCAGCAACCCCGGCGAAGTATTTGTGCTGCACGACGGGCCGCCCTACGCCAACGGCGACCTGCACATTGGTCACGCCCTCAACAAGATTCTGAAGGACACGATTAGCAAGTACCAGCTGCTCCGGGGACGTAAGGTGCGCTACGTCCCCGGCTGGGACTGTCACGGTCTGCCGATCGAGCTTAAGGTGCTCCAGGCGATGGACCCAGAAGCGCGGGCCAACTTAACTCCCATCAAGCTGCGCTACAAGGCTAAGGCCTTTGCCCTTAAAACTATCGATCGCCAGCGGCAGAGCTTTAAGCGCTACGGCGTTTGGGGCGACTGGGATCATCCCTACATGACGCTAACGCCTGACTATGAGGCCGCCCAGATCGAAGTGTTTGGTCAGATGTACCTGAAGGGCTACATCTATCGCGGTCTCAAGTCTGTTCACTGGAGCCCGACCTCACAGACAGCCCTAGCTGAAGCCGAGCTGGAATATCCTGAGGGCCACACGTCTCCCAGCATCTACGCAGCGTTTCAGATGGTGAGTGCGTCGCCAGAAGCGCAGGCCCTAGAGCCCTACCTAGACGAGCTGGGCGTGGCGATTTGGACCACAACCCCCTGGACAATTCCGGCTAACTTAGGCGTAGCGGTAAATCCTGATCTTACCTACGCCGTGGTAGAAGTAGCCTCGGGAAACCCCTTTAAGTATTTGATCATCGCCAAGGATTTGCGCGATCGCATGGCCGAGGTACTTGGTTCAGCGCTAACCGTGAGGGCCGAGATCAAAGGCGCGGCCCTAGAGCACTCCACCTACCGCCACCCCCTGTTCGATCGCACCAGTCCCATCTTAATCGGCGGCGACTATGTCACAACCGAATCGGGCACAGGCCTAGTGCACACCGCCCCCGACCACGGTGAAGAAGACTTTAGGGTGGGTCAGCGCTACGGCCTGCCGGTACTCTGCCCCGTCGACGAAAAGGGCGATATGACCGATGTAGCTGGCCCCTTTGCGGGGCTGAACGTGCTAAAAGACGCTAACCCAGCCGTTATTGAAGCCCTAGAAAAAGCCGGTTCCCTACTTAAGCACGAGCCCTACGTCCACAAGTACCCCTACGACTGGCGCACCAAACAGCCCACTATCTACCGCGCCACCGAACAGTGGTTTGCTTCAGTCGAGGGCTTCCGCGACCAGGCGCTGAAAGCCATTCGAGAGGTCCAGTGGATTCCAGCTGCGGGCGAGAACCGGATTACGGCTATGGTGAGCGATCGCTCCGACTGGTGTATCTCGCGCCAGCGCACCTGGGGTATGCCCATTCCGGTGTTCTACGACACCGAGACTGGAGAACCCCTGCTAAATGAGGAAACCCTGGCCCACATTAAGGCCATCTTCGCCGAAAAAGGCTCCGATGCCTGGTGGCAGCTATCTGAGGCAGAACTGCTGCCCGAGACCTACCGCAGCAGCGGTCGCACCTACCGCAAGGGCACCGACACCATGGACGTGTGGTTCGACTCCGGCTCCTCCTGGGCGGCGGTGGCTCAGCAGCGCGACGAGCTTAAATATCCGGTAGACATCTATCTAGAGGGCTCTGACCAGCACCGGGGCTGGTT
>JBARUP010000270.1:0-6423 GCA_049645805.1 Nodosilinea sp. | reverse complement strand
TACCGATACCTGCTGCGACAGCACACTTCCCAGGCCTACCGACGTCTCGCTAAAGAAGGCTTTAGCGCCTACCTAGGCACATCTACTCAGGCCAACCAGGCGCTTAACAGAGCGCTGGCGCGCCGATACAATCGAATACCTGATCTAGGCGCGATCGCTGTGCCCAGTCTGGTGCTTTGTGGGGCTCAAGACTGCCATATTACCGCCCAGGCCAGCCTAGAAACCGCTGACCACCTACCTGCTGCCGAGAGCCACTGCTACCCCAACACAGCGCATTTGCTGCCCTGGGAAATACCAGACCAGATGCTGCAAGACATACATCATTGGCTCGATCGACAGCAAGCACTAAGCCTAAGCTAAGACTCTTGACCTGCTAAGATCGGCCACTCAAAGCCGGAGCGGAGAACTCTCCCCGACGAGTGTCCCACTCGTCGGTAATAGTCAGCTCATCTGGACGACTGCACAGCCGCACAGCGGGCTGAATGTTTCGGGCTCCTTCCTGCTCTAGATCTTCGATGTAGCCACCTTGAGCGGCGTAGGCCTCGGCCTCATGGTCAAAAGGGCCAAAGTAGTAGGTACAGACAGGCTGGCTGGTTTTGATTTCTACCCACCAGGCCTGGCTCTGGCCCAAAATACTCGCTAGAATGCGACCCAAAAGTTTTTTCATAGGTTTTGCCTAGCTGGCGAATGATAAAGACTTTGTTATGGGGTGATACAGCTGCAAGTTGTCGTAGGGCAACCCTATCCCATATTTCGTTATACTCCCTGCTTTTGATTTTGCAAAGAGGAAATTTGTAGCTGCGCCACCCACTGATGACGATATACCTCATAGAGGGCCATGCCTGTAGCCACCGATGCATTCAGGCTGGGGACTGTTCCCCTCAGCGGAATCGATATCAGCGTATCGCAGCTCTGCTGCACAGAGAGGCTAAGGCCACTGCCCTCAGCCCCCACCACAATTACCGTGGGGCGGTCAAAGGGAGTGCGGTACACTGGCTGACTGGCCTCAGAAGCCAGGCCATAAATCCAAAACCCCTTGTCTTTCAAGGTGTCGAGAGCGCGTTTAAGATTGACTACGCGCGCCACCGGCAGCTGCTCTAGAGCACCAGCCGCCACCTTAGCCACCGTGGCGGTTACGCCCGCCGCCCGTCGCTGGGGAATTACAATTCCCTGGGTACCTAGAGCCTCGGCAGTACGGATAATAGCTCCTAGGTTCTGGGGATCGGTAATACCATCAGCGGCAATGATAACGGGGACTTTGGCCGCTTTGAGGGCGGTTTCGATCATCTCGTCAAGATCGTGGTAGGTATGGGCGGCAGCCTGGGCGGCAATGCCCTGGTGATTGGCCCCAGCGGTAATTTGGTTGAGTCGTTTGGTATCGACTTCGTCTATAACAGCACCGCTAGCTTTGGCTTCGTCGATCAGCGACAGAAATCGGGGATCGTAGCGAATGCGGTCGTTAACCCACACCCGATTGAGAGGACGCTTCGCCTGTAGCGCTGCCTCGACCGCGTGACGACCATAGATTAGGTCGGTTTCGTCCTGCTGGTTGTCGTCGCCTGTTTCCTGATTCAGGCCGCTAGGCGGACGCGGCGAAGCGGACGTAGTGCGGCTGCGGTCACTTCGAGATGTGCTGTTCTGGTAGCGAGGTTTGCCGCTGTCATACCGAGTGTTGCTGTAGCGAGAGCTGCTGTCACCCTGCCGCTTACTGTCTTTAATCTGAGGCTTAGCCTCGTAGCGAGTGTCGCTTCTATGGCGAGGTTTATCACTCTGATGATGGGGCTTATCACCTTGATGGCGGGGCCTGTCGCTTTTGTAGCGAGGCTTACTGTCGCTTTGGCGGGGGCGATCGTCACCATAGCGAGGCTTGTCTCCCTGCCGAGGTTTGCCGTCCCGGCTGCCTTCATTCTGGCGCAGCTTGGGCTGGGAGGGACGCCTAGAGGAGCGCTCTGGGTTGCGAGAAGGCTTTGGGGACGACATAGCCACACCTGATACAAGTTAGACACAAATTAGGCAGAAGTCCTAGGCTAGCACGACTCATCTCTCATTCTGGAACTCTTTGATCAGGGCGCTAGCGCTGGGCTAAATGAACTGTTCCAGAAACCACACCGCCGGATCAGATTCACCCTGTATAGGAGACACCCCTAAGCTGACAAGGCTCAGGATTCTCAGCATCTGGTGACACAGTGGCCACATCTTCAAAATAATCCTTCACAATAGTCACAACAGAAAACAACCTGCCTATACCGGAGTGATGCCAATGCCTCACCCATTCAACGGTACAAAGCTCGACTGCCCGGTTCATCTAGTGCTGTCGTACATTGGCAACAAATGGGCCATTCTCATTCTGCAAGAGCTGTTTCAGGGCAGCCGCCGTACCAACGAATTTCTATCGGCTCTGCCTGGCATCAGCACCAAAACCCTTACTGCTCGTCTGCGAGAGCTAGAAAGTTCTGGCTTAGTCAAGCGCACTGTTTTCCCCGAGGTGCCCCCGCGGGTTGAGTATTCGCTGACCACTAAAGGGCGAGAGGTGCAGCCTATTATGGCTGCTCTAAACCAGGTGGGAAAGCACTGGCTAAGCCACAGCCCGAGCGATCGCTCGGTTACCCACTGCGGCCCCTGAGATTATCAGGCTAATCGTTGCTCCAGATTTCGTGGGGAAGCAGATCGCCGATGCGATCGTGCAGGCAGTAGTCATTATCCTCTAGCTCAGCCTCGATGGAGGCCCACTCACGCGCGGCGATATAGCCACACAGCGCACAAATCGGCTGGCAGCGATCCAAGGTGCCACAGTCTACTAGCTGCTTCGCTTCGTCACGAATGGCATCAATGGTGTAGTGGCGGCCGAGGGGCGGTCTTATGGTTGCGTTGATCATGGCTTTGACCCTCTAGTGTGAATGGCAGTGAGAACATTTACTGACCAGTCATCTACATGTTGCAACCCCCATCTGAGGGATTGAAGTAGTTGGTGCGTATCCTTACCTTTGTTTACTTAACGCAATATCTGTAGCCTGGCATACCGTTTAGGCTGCCTTTGAAGTTGCTGAACTGAGCGAGACTTCGGCCCAGACTGCGATTAGTCATCGGGAGGAGCTAGGCACACGACTCTCGACTATAGATCTACAGCTGTCCTTATTACGCGGTCAAACCGTCAAATGACTGAGGCTCAACTAGAGCGGTCTACCAAACACCTGTGCCCAGTAGATTCGTCCTTGAGCGCTAGCGTACCCTATACCCAACTCGGTAAAAGCAGGATTGAGAATGTTTTGGCGGTGTCCAGGGCTAGACATCCACGCGCTCATAACGGCAGCAGCGGTAGGCTGGCCGACGGCAACGTTTTCACCAATGGTTGACCAGCTGTATTCGGTAGCGTCGATGCGCGATCGCATCGATGAGCCGTTTGAGCCGGTGTGGCTCATGCGGCGGCTCGTTGCCATATCCTGGGCGTGGCGCTGGGCGGCGGTCAGGAGCTTATCGCTAAGCGTTAGGGGCGGCGCGTTGACGCGCCGCCGTTCGGCATTGACTAGCTGTAGCAGCTCTTGGGCAATTGTGGCGTTTGCCAAGGCTACAGCTGCTAGCGGCTGCTGAGCGATCGCCGCAGGTAGTCCTAATCCTGGTAATAAACTAGAGACAGCTATTGCTAAAACCGCGACACCAGCGGCGCGCTGATGCACGTAGGGTTTCCAGTGCTGCATGCTTTTTCCTCCTGAGAAGATGGGAACTAGCGTCTTGTCATTGAAGACGGTGCCCTCCCCTTTGACGGCAGCTTAGGATTGGCGGTTCCAGCTTCGTCGCTACAGCGGCTATCTGGACTAGCATCCAACCCTAGCGAGGATGCTGCGTCATTAGCTGTTGCACTGCTTCAGCATGATACGAACTGCGGGTTAGCGGCGACGACACGACCTGTAAGAATCCCTTAGCTTCACCCACTAGCCGCCAGGCTTCGAACTGAGCTGGGGTAACGAACTCTGCCACTGGCAAATGCTTTGGTCCCGGCGATAGGTACTGACCCAGCGTCAAAATATCGCAGTCTACAGCCCTCAAATCGTTCATAACCTGCTGTACTTCGGCATCAGTCTCGCCCAGCCCTGTCATCAAGCCCGACTTGGTATATACCCAAGGAGCTAGCTCCCGGCTAAGTCGCAGCAGATCCAGGGACCGGGTGTAGCTGCCCTGGGGGCGCACCCGTCGGTAGAGGCGGGGTACTGTCTCAGTGTTGTGGTTCAGCACGTGGGGGCGAGACTGGAGGATGGTCTTTAACGCCTGCCAATTGCCGCACAAATCAGGAATCAGGACCTCAATGGTGGTGTTGGGAGTTGTGCGTTTGATCGCTTCAATACAGGCCACAAACTGGCTGGCTCCGCCGTCGGTCAAGTCGTCGCGGTTAACCGAGGTAACCACTACGTGGTTGAGCCCCATGCGCTGTACTGATTCAGCCAGTCGCAGCGGCTCAGTGGGGTCTAGCGCCTGAGGCTTTTTCTCAAAGTCAATGTCACAGTAGGGGCAGGCGCGGGTACAGGCTGGTCCCATAATTAAAAATGTGGCTGTGCCTGCTTTGAAGCATTCGCCAATGTTGGGGCACGAAGCCTCTTCACAGACGGTGTTCAGGCCCAGATCTTGTAGGATTGATTTGACCTGTCCCACCCGTTCCCACTGGGGCGCTTTTACCCGTAACCATTCTGGTTTTACCGCCACTGTTTAAACCTCAGCACTTGGTCTGCGCCTCAATCATATCAACCCTCTGTTTGCCTTGCTCTGCATCGCAGGCCCTGAATCCTGCCTATAGCTGAAAGAAGACAGTATGCTGAAGCTGGGTAAGGGTGATCAACGACGGCCTATGGATGCGCTATCTCCTTTAAATCGCTGCCTTATGCTGCTGTGCTACACAGCCGCTGGTCTATTAGCAACCGGTGCCTGGCGAGAGCAAGTCAGCTCACGCTCGCGGTTTGAGTCCCCTTTAGCGCACACTCGCCTATCTCGTCTGATACCGGTTATGGCTCAAGCGCCCGACACCCTCATGACCGCCAACACCCGCGTGGTTATAAGCCTCAGTCAGCGACGCCTGACCCTTTATCAAAACGATGACGTGCGCGACGAGTTTACCGTTGCCATTGGTCAAGATGACTGGCAAACCCCCGTAGGCGAGTTTGCCGTGCGTGACATGCGTACTGACCCTCTATGGCAGCACCCAATCACGAAGGAAGCGGTTGCCCCCGGCCCTAGCAACCCCCTCGGCTCCCGCTGGATCGGCTTCTGGACCCAGGGTAAGTACTTTATTGGCATTCATGGTACTAACCAGGAAACGCTGATTGGCGAGGCGGTCTCCCACGGCTGCGTCCGAATGCTGGAGCGAGATATTCAGACGCTCTATAGCTACGTCAAGATAGGTACACCCATCAAAGTGGTGCCCTAGGTCTCACATCGAGTTTAGACTAATCACATGCTGGCAACCCTAAACCCGCACAGCTATAGACCGTTCGCTATCTAGGCTGAGATCAAAGTGATGCCAGGGTTTACCATCAAGAGCCATCTGTTCAATTAGGCTGGCTAGGCGTAGAGCTTTAAGAGCCTGTTCACCTCCTACAGAAGGCTTTTCGCCGCCTCTTACGCAGTTGATAAAGTGCTCTAGCTCGGCATGGAGAGGCTCAATATTGCTGGTGTAGACTTTCTCGATCAGACCATCCTGGCGGTAGAGTACCTGACCATAATCTGTAGAACAGTCAGCCGTGGTCTGCCGGTGGATCAAAATCTCATTATTGAGAAAGTCAGCGTCAGTGAGAGAGTTTTTGCAGTGGGCAGTAATACTCCGAATCTTGCGATGGGTTACTTTACTGGAGGTTAGCGTGGCTACAATACCATTGCTAAAGCCCAGGGTTGCTGTGACGTAGTCTAGATACCCAGAATTGGAGGCTTGACTGCCGCTGGCCGTGAGCGTGACAACGGTTGATCCAGCTAGCTCAAGCAGCAGGTCAATGTCGTGAATCATCAGATCAAGCACTACCGATACGTCGTTAGCCCGCTGGGAATAAGGACTCATACGGCGGGCCTCGAGGGCAAGTAGCTCCTCAGTTTTGAGGACTTTGTGGAGTTCCTGAAAGGCAGGATTGAATCGTTCGATATGGCCTACCTGCAAAATGCAGCTAGCCGCCGCCGCCGCATTGACCAGAGACTCAGCCTCGGCAATGCTCGCAGCAATAGGTTTTTCAATTAAAATATGCACTCCGGCCTGCAGACAGGCCATACCCACAGCGTGGTGGAGTCGAGTTGGTACGGCTACGCAAACCGCATCGACGTGTTTGAGTAACTCTTGGTAATCTTCAAAAAAGCGAATTCTGTATTTGCTGGCTGTATCTAGTCCCCGCTCCACATTGACATCGGATACCCCAACCAGCTCTACGTCTTTGAAACGGCTGAGCACGCGGG
>JBARUP010000269.1:0-2481 GCA_049645805.1 Nodosilinea sp. | reverse complement strand
GTATTCGGGGTATGCGTATTACGGTTTACGATGTGTTGGAATACTTGGCTTCTGGCATGACCTATGAGGAAATTCTGGAAGATTTTTCCTACCTTACCCAGACCGATATTCTGGCTTGTCTAAGTTTTGCAGCCAGTCGCGATCGCACAGTCCTATTCAATTAGCCCACAGGCAATCAACCAAGCTTCTCCAGATAGAAATTTCAAAGACAAAGCCAATGACTCAACTTAGTGCCCTAGAAATACCCGATGCCCTCTACACCCAAATTCAGGGTATGGCTCTCTCTCAGTCTCGCTCCATCAACGAGCAAATTGTGAAGCTGCTTCAGCGAGCGCTGGAGATAGAAACCCAGCGGCAGATGCAAGCGAAGATTCTGCAAGAGATTCATAAAGCGCGATGGACACCGCCTGCGATCGCCCCCGACAGTGTCACCCTCTTACAAGCAATTCGGGGATACGGTTCCTGATGAGTAAACTTACTTTAGAAATTTCCAGCGACCTAGCCGAAGCCTTGCGTTTGCCTGAGGATGAGCGACTGATTCGGCTTCAGCGAGAATTAGCCATTCGCTTGTATCAAAAAGGCCTGCTGTCCTTTGGCAAGGCCCGTGAATTGGCGCTCCTCAGCAAGTGGGAGTTCCATGAATTGCTGAGCCAGGAAGGAATTGAGCGCAGCTATGACGAGGAAGAACTAGAAGACGACTTTTTAACCCTAGAGACGCTGGGTTGAGAGCGGTTTCTAACTCGTCGGTGTTGATTGCTCTCAGCAGCATTCAGCAGCTTGACCTACTTCAGCAGCGGTTTCCAGATGGAATTTTGATTCCTCAGGCTGTCTGGCATGAGGTGGTCACAACGGGCGGCGGACGACCCGGCTCCCAGGCTGTAGCTGCTGCCTCGTTCATTCAGGTTTGCCCCATCACCAATGCTGCTCTGGCTGATGTCTTGCAGGCGGAGCTAGATTATGGCGAAGCGGAGGCGATCGCGCTTTTTCTAGAAGATCCAGCAGATGCTTTGCTACTAGACGAGAAAAGTGCGCGGCGAGTAGCGGCCAGATTGCGTTTACCTGTGTTGGGGACAGTCGGAATTTTGATTTGGGCTAAACAGCAGGGCTTGATCGACAGCCTCAAAGAACAACTGGATGGGCTGATCGACCAGGGTGGTTTTCGCTTAGGTCAGTCGATCTACCGTCGGGCGTTGCAGAGGGTGGGCGAATAGCCACTAGTCGCCTAATACCGCAGCCATTTGGTGAGTACACGCATGGGTCTACCGGTGTTGGGGTCGTTTTGGACTTTGCTCCAGGCTCTAGCTTCGGCAAAGCCGAGGCGATGGAGAATTTTAACCACCAGGTTAATGCCGATCGCAGAGCCGATGATGGTGATGTGGATGGGTTCGCGGCTGGGCGGGATGGGAGCGGAGCTGCCGGGAGGAGCGCTGTAGATTTCGCTGTTGGGGATGAATTCTTCTGACATGGGGATACAAAGCCAATGTAGTCACAAGCGTGACATTAACACAGGCGCACTGTATCCACAAGTGTGACATTTACCTTCGGGTGCGGCTCTGCCAGGATTAGGGCATGGGAAGGGCAAGCGACGCACTGAAGCAGGTTTTAGACACCTATAGCATTAGCCAGAATAAGCTGGCAGTGACGATGGGCATTAGTCGTGCCAATGTGGGGCGCTGGTACCACGGACTGGACCCCAGTGCTGAGAACATTGCTCAGATTACCCAGGCGCTAAAAACCCTGAACCCCTTGGCAGCTAAGGAGTTTGTGAGGCTCTATCTGGGAACTATTGTTGACGACTAGCTCAACGATTTATGGGGATGCTATGGCAGGGGATGCCTATTTTGAGGTCACAACGCCTTTGGGTCGGCATGTTCGCGTTACGGCTGCCTATTGGGATGTGATTGTCACCCTGAAACATCCAATTATGCAGGGTAAGGAGGAACTGGTTCAGCAGGCGTTGCAAATACCTATCGAAATTCGGCAAAGTAGAAGTGATCCGTCGGTCTACTTGCATTATGAAGTCGAGCCGCCTTATTTAACCTACGTAGTGGTCAGATACCTTAACGGCGACGGCTTTATCATCACGGCGTACCGCACCAGTAAAATCAAAGAAGGAACGGTTGTATGGACACCTTAAAAATCTATTACGACGAGGTCGGTAAAACGCTGACGGTCTGGTTTGGTGACCCCGCTGAGGAGTTTATCGCTGAGGAAACGGGTGAAGAGGTGCTGCTGATTAAAAACCAGGCGGGCACCGTGATTGGGTTTGAGCGGTTGAACTACGAGCTAGAAGTGGGGAGTAGCCCCGTGATTGAACTCATCAACGGTTAGGTGGCTTCTGAAAAAATTCCCTGCCAAGGAATTCATGTCACTCTATTTAGTGGGAATTGTTGAGAAGCAGTAATTCTACAAGGAAAGTACTTCATAACTTAAAATAAAAGTCCACAAAAATAACAGCAATAACTCGAGATGAGTTCTTCG
>JBARUP010000268.1:0-7991 GCA_049645805.1 Nodosilinea sp. | reverse complement strand
GAGTAGACCATCACTAGCTGCCGCGACTGCATAGCCTAAGTAGGCGAACCGAAGTAGGCGAGTCGAAGTAGACGAATCGAATCTCAGATTATTATTTTGGGAGAAATTAATTAATCTTTTGTTATATATCTGAGAGTATTCGTCACAAAATATTGTAAATTTTGTTAACAAAACCGGGGCTCTTTTATTTCAAATTGTGTCGCCTAATCGCCCTAATCCTTGTCAGGTAAGGTTTTCTGGTAAAAACATAAAAGACAGCTTTGATTTTGATTTCGTTACGGAATATTTCTAGTACAGACCTGGGGGCTTGTCTGCAGTCGCAGACAAGCCCCAGCCCAGCCTTAGCCGCGCAAGGAGTTTTACTGCATGTTCACCCACGTCAAGCCCACTGTTCGCCACATTGCCCCCGACGACTTAAACGGGCGACGTCTGGTTAAGGTGGTCTATGTGGTTTTAGAGCCTCAGTACCAGAGTGCTCTGTCATCCGCTATCAGGTCGATCAACGCCAACAACTCTCAGGTGGCCTTTGAGGTCAGCGGCTACCTAATCGAAGAGCTGCGCGACGCCAATAACTACGAGGCGTTTAAGCAGGATGTGGCTGAGGCCAACGTATTTATCGCCTCGCTGATCTTCATCGAAGATCTAGCCGATAAGGTCGTTGATGCTGTCTCCCCCGTGCGTGACCAGCTTGACGTGGCCGTGTGCTTTCCCTCTATGCCCCAGGTGATGCGCCTTAACAAAATGGGCAGCTTCTCGATGGCTCAGCTGGGTCAGTCAAAGAGCGTCATCGCCTCTTTTATGAAAAAGCGAAAGGAGAAGTCGGGAGCTGGCTTCCAAGACGCCATGCTAAAGCTTCTGCGCACGCTGCCCACGGTGCTCAAGTACCTGCCGGTAGAAAAGGCTCAGGACGCTCGCAACTTTATGCTCAGCTTCCAGTACTGGCTAGGCGGATCGCCTGAGAACCTGGAAAACTTCTTTCTCATGCTGGCCGGTCGCTACGTGATCACCGACGAGCCGCTTGAGGGAGCCCCTCAAACCGAAAGTCTGACCTACAAAGAGCCAGTTACCTATTCAGACATGGGCATCTGGCACCCCATGGCCCCCGCCATGTTTGAGGATATTAAAGAGTACCTCAACTGGTACGGCTCCCGCCGCGATATTTCTGACGATCTCAAAGACCCTCTCGCTCCCACGATTGGTCTAGTGCTGCAGCGCACCCACCTAGTCACGGGTGACGAAGCCCACTACGTAGCGATGGTGCAGGAGTTTGAGTACTTGGGTGCCAAGGTAATCCCCGTCTTTGCGGGCGGCCTAGATTTTTCTAAACCCGTAGATGCCTACTTCTTTGACCCGGTAGACAACACCAGGACTATTGTCGATGCTGTGGTTTCTCTTACAGGCTTTGCTCTGGTGGGTGGCCCCGCTCGCCAAGACCACCCCAAGGCGATCGAGACGCTGAAGCGGCTCAACCGTCCCTATATGGTGGCCCTACCTCTGGTCTTCCAAACCACTGAGGAATGGGAAGACAGCGACCTGGGCCTGCACCCCATCCAAGTGGCGCTGCAAATGGCGATTCCCGAGCTGGATGGCGCGATCGAGCCGATCGTACTCTCGGGCCGCGACGGGCTGACGGGCCGCGCCATCTCTCTGCAAGACCGGATTGAGTCGATCACCCAGCGGGCGATGAAGTGGGCCAACCTGCGCCGCAAGCCCAAGGTGACTAAAAAATTGGCCATTACCGTATTCAGCTTTCCCCCCGACAAGGGCAACGTGGGCACCGCTGCGTACCTAGACGTCTTCGGCTCGATTTACAAAGTGCTAGAGGCGATGAAGCAGAACGGCTACGACGTGCAGGATCTGCCCGAGTCGCCAGAAGCGCTGCTGCAAGAAGTCATCCACGATGCCCAGGCTCAGTACAGCAGCCCCGAGCTGAATGTCGCCTACCGGATGCCGGTGCGTGAGTACCAGGCTTTGACCCCCTACGCCGAGCGACTAGAAGAAAACTGGGGACCACCGCCGGGAAACCTGAACACCGACGGCGAGAATATGCTGGTCTACGGGAAGGCCTTTGGCAACGTGTTTATCGGCGTGCAGCCTACCTTTGGCTACGAGGGCGACCCAATGCGGCTGCTGTTCTCCCGCTCTGCCAGCCCCCACCACGGTTTTGCCGCCTACTACACCTTCCTCAACAAGATTTGGGGAGCAGATGCCGTACTGCACTTTGGCACTCACGGCTCTCTAGAATTTATGCCCGGCAAGCAGATGGGCATGTCGGGTACCTGCTACCCCGACAACCTAATTGGCAGCGTTCCCAACCTCTACTACTACGCGGCCAACAACCCGTCGGAGGCGACGATCGCCAAGCGCCGGAGCTACGCCGAAACCATTAGCTACCTCACCCCTCCCGCCGAAAATGCTGGGCTATACAAGGGGCTAAAGGAGCTGAGCGAGCTGATTGGCTCTTACCAGAGCAACAAAGAGAGCGGTCGGGCGGTGCAGATCGTCAACGCCATCATCGAAACCGCGCGGATCTGCAATCTGGATCGAGACGTAGCCCTGCCGGAGGGCGATACGGGCGAACTCTCTGCTGAGGCGCGAGATGGCCTAGTAGGCAAGATCTACATCAAGCTGATGGAGATCGAGTCGCGGCTGCTGCCGTGTGGTCTACACGTAGTGGGTAAGCCCCCCAGCGCAGAGGAGGCGATCGCAACGCTCGTCAATATCGCCAGTCTTGATCGCGAAGAAGAGGGCATGAAGAGCCTCCAGCGGATCATTGCCGAGAGCATCAGTCGCGACATTGACGACATTTACGGCAACAGCGATCGCGGTCACCTCGCCGATGTTCAGCTCCTCTATGACGTCAACCAGGGCGTTCGCGCCGCCGTCGCTGCCCTCGTCCACGAGCAGATCGATGCTGAGGGGCGCGTCTCTATGGTGTCGCGGCTGAATTTCCTCAATATTGGTCGTAAAGAGCCCTGGACTAAAGCTCTCCACGACGCGGGTTACACAAAAGTAGAGGGCGAAGCCACCAAGCCCCTGATGGAGTACCTGGAGTTTTGCCTAGAGCAAATCTGTGCCGACAACGAGCTGGGCGGCTTGCTACAGGCCCTAGAGGGCGGATACGTGCTGCCCGGCCCTGGCGGCGACCCGATCCGCAACCCTGACGTGCTGCCCACCGGCAAAAATATCCACGCCCTCGACCCTCAGTCCATCCCCACTACCGCAGCTGTACAGTCGGCCAAGATTGTGGTAGACAGACTGCTGGAGCGGCAGCGGCAGGAAAACGGCGGGGCCTACCCCGAAACTATCGCCACCGTGCTGTGGGGCACCGACAACATCAAGACCTACGGTGAATCTCTGGCTCAGATGATGTGGTTTGTAGGCGTCAAGCCCCTGCCCGACTCTCTGGGCCGAGTCAACAAGCTGGAGCTAATTTCCCTTGAGGAGCTGGGTCGGCCTCGAGTGGACATAGTCGTTAACTGTTCTGGGGTGTTCCGCGACCTGTTTATCAACCAGATGGGTCTGCTCGATCGCGCCGTAAAAATGGCTGCTGAAGCTGACGAGCCCCTAGAGATGAATTTCGTTCGCAAGCACGCCATTGAGCAGGCCGCCGAGATGGGCCTTTCGGTGCGGGAGGCCGCCACCCGCATTTTCTCTAACGCCTCCGGTTCCTACTCGTCGAACATTAACCTAGCGGTGGAAAACAGCACCTGGGATAGCGAAGCCGAGCTGCAGGAAATGTACCTGAATCGCAAATCCTTCTCCTTTAACTCCGACAACCCAGGCGTGATGGACAGCAGTCGAGGCCTGTTTGAGTCAGCCCTCAAAACCGCCGAAGCCACGTTCCAAAACCTCGACTCCTCCGAAATCTCTCTCACGGATGTGTCGCACTACTTTGACTCTGACCCCACCAAGGTTGTGGCCAACCTGCGCGGCGACGGCAAAACTCCGGCCTCCTATATTGCCGACACTACCACCGCTAATGCCCAGGTGCGTACCCTGTCAGAAACAGTGCGGCTAGATGCCCGCACAAAGATGCTCAATCCCAAGTGGTACGAGGGCATGCTATCCCACGGCTACGAAGGCGTACGTGAGCTTTCCAAGCGCCTGGTTAACACCATGGGTTGGTCAGCTACGGCGGGCGCGGTAGATAACTGGGTTTACGAAGACGTGAACACTACCTTCATTCAAGATCCTGAGATGTGTAAGCGCTTGATGGACCTCAACCCCAACTCCTTCCGCCGCATGGTCTCAACCCTGCTGGAAGTGAACGGGCGCGGCTACTGGGAAACCACTGACGAAAACCTCGAGAAGCTGCAAGAGCTCTACCAGGAAGTAGAAGACCGCATTGAAGGGGTGGAGTAGATCACGTAGCGGTAGTCAGCTAGCCTAGGTTATAGGCCGCCGCTAGTAGCAAAAATTGGGACGATGGCTGGAGCATGGCCATCGCCTCAGGAGTAGCGGAACGTCCCAACCGCTCTAGCGATGCTCTAAAAGCTAGCTAGGATCTCATTTACAAAGCCAGGGTTCAATAAGAACCCTGGCTTTTTTTGGAAAATCCTTTTGATCGTAAAACCTGCTGGGTTCCACTCAACGGCGTTGCCCTAACTCAATCACCGCGACGCCGTAAAGCCCATGCGCCCTTTTATTTGAGAAAGCTCGCCGCAAAGACAGGAGGCTTTGTAGAGCCAATATTTCTAAGGGGTTACAGCGATCGCACCCCCTCTACAGCCTCCGCCCGCTGCTGTGGACTCAGAGGCCTGTAGGTAAGGTTAGACACTACTACAAACGCAATCAGGCCCAGCAAGGGGCTAATCAGCGTCGGGAAACCATCAAAGTCGGCGGTAAACAGGCTGTTGGAGAAATACAGCAGCGTGTTATCAACCCCAAACATCGTTGGCATCAGGGTGAACATCAGTAAACGTGAAAGAGAACCTACGGCAATGCAGGCCAGCGCCCCCTGCCGAGTTGCCTTGGGCCAGTACAGGCCGCCCAGCAGCGGCACTACCAAACCGGCGAAGCTCATGTCAAAAGCCAGCAGCAGCAGCACTCCAGTTTGAGGAACCTTAAGGCCCAGCACCACGCCCAGTATCGTGATGACGATCGCCATTAGACGGGTGATGAGTAGCAGTCTGTCGCCCCCGGCCGCTTGAGCGTCAGCATGACGAATATTCATCACGTTGTGGGCCATCACCGAAGACGTGCCTAAAATCGCGCCGTCCGCTGTCGATAGAGAAGCAGACAGAATAGCTGCTAGCACTAGCAAGCCTAGTATTGGCGGAATTACCCCTTCCAGCATGGCAAACAGCACCGGCCCATCGGGGGTGATGCCCGCCTGACTCAAAATGCCGTTGGCCCCCAGAGCGATAATCGAGAAGGGAATGCCCACGATCAGCGTACCCGCTGAGGCAATAAAGCAGGCTCGCTGAGCGGTTTCGGGGCTTTCGGCAGCGAAAATACGCGCCATAAAGTCGATCGCCACCATGTTGCCAAAGCCCAGGGCAATAATGCTGGCCCAGTTAATTGCCGCTCCCGAAGCCACCGAGGTTAGCTGCTCGACGGCCCCAGGCCCCATACCGGGGTCGATGGTAATACCAAAATTAGCAACTATATAGAACAGCAGCCCCCAGGCACCGACCAGGGCAATCACGACCTGAACGAAGTCGGTGTAGGCCACTGCAAACAGCCCGCCCGACACTGTATAAGCAAATACCAAAGCCGCCAGCAGGATAATCCCCCCCACATAGCTGGTGCCCAGGAAGTTTTGAAACATGTAGCCGCCAGCCACCAGGTTGCCCGCCAGCAAAAATGAAAAGCTGACGCACATAATACAGGCGGCGATCACCTCCACCATGCGACCGTACTTGACCCGATAAAAGTCGGGGATAGTAATCAGCCCCATCCTGTTCATGGGCTTGGCTACAAACAGGCCGGTCAAAAATAGGCATAGCGCCAGCCCTAAAGGTAGCGCCGCACCGGCCCAAAATCCAAACTCCGAAACAAGATCGGTATTGCCCAGCGTGGCGTTCGAGTCCACCGACTGAGCCATCAGCGTCGCCGCAGCTAAGGGCAGGCCCAAACCTCGTCCCGCCACCAGGAAGTTGACGCTATCCCCTTTAATCTGCTGAGAGGCCCATACGCCAACGCCCAGTGTAGCAAGCAAAAAAGCAATAATGCCGTAGGAATAAACACTGTGTTCCATACTGTTTAGGCTCCTAACCTATAGTCCATGACCATTGAGCAGCAGGTACTAGAAAGCCCAAGAGTAGAACGTCGATCTTTGCAGAACGCGCTCTCCTCCCGGGCTTTTATCCCTCCGTGGACCAGGCTGAGGCGTTTAGCAACAGCGACCTGGCTGCATCTCTTGGACCAGTCACGCATCGATACAGCACTAGATGCTTCTAGTCTCTGTACCTTTGAATCGGAACCCTAGATGCTTTACTCTCAAGTTCTCTGAATCAGACTGATACCCAGAACAAAGCGCATAGCGTACTCTGTGCGCCGAAACGCTGAGGGAGCAGTCAATTAATAACCTTGATGCCCCTGGTTGTATCAACTGGCTGATAGTGAGTAAGTAGCAAGTACTACGATTTCAAGATTGAGATGTCAGTATTTCATTACTTTCAGACTAAAAAGGAACCTGGACAAAGCGGGATAGCGCAAAACTGGTCTAGCCTCTAGATCAGCCTGACTTGCCGCCATTGCACCCTGTCACTCTGAACTCACCAGCAAGCAGGCCACCAGTAGATACGCCAGTAGATACGATAGAAGCCGTTGCGTTTGTTGGCTCCTATGTTTATTGACTACATTACCCTCATGCTGATCAACATGGTGGCCGGACTGGTGCTGCTGGCCGACTTTGTCTACCGTGGGCTGGGCGAGGTTAATCTAAAGCGATGGATACCCGGATTTGGGCTAGTGGGAGCGATCGCTCTAGTGACCGGCCTGCACATGACTTTGACTTGGCCCGTACCCGGTAGCTTCAATATTTCCTTTGGCGAGACCACGGTGCTGTTTGGCGGGCTCTATGTGGCGGCAGCGATCGCGATCGCCCAGGGCTGGGATTTGCTCTCTCTAGCGGTCTACGCCTTTTTTGCAGGGTTGACGGCGATTGTCGTAGGCGCGCGCATTATTAGCCTAGAGCAGACTAAGCAACCCCTGATGGCGGGGCTAGGCTTTATTTTGACCGGGCTGGGCGGAGTGTTAGCTGCCCCTACCCTAGTTTCCCTAGGCACCAACAAGAGCTGGCGCACCCTGGGGGCCGCAGTACTGCTAGGGGCAGCTTTGGTATGGGCTGTTGTCGGCTTTCTCGCCTACTGGGGACACCTGGAAAGCTTTAGCGAGTGGCAACCTCCGGCGATGAGAAATCAGCCCTAGCCCCGCCCCTATCGCCTGACTGCTAGCGATAAGGGCGGGGCTAATCGCGGCCAGCCCGCTACAGCTGTAGTTCTAGGCCAGCACCGCAGCGGCGCTACCGGTAGCCGAGGACTTAATCTTTCTTTACACTTAGAGGAGCCCCTTAGCATTTTCCGCCATGCTGCTTCAGCCCGACCAACGAACTAAGCTCGATGAATCTAGCGATACGTTCTTCTACGATGCGCCTCGTTTCGTCACCCACGTAGACGATGGCTTTATTCAACAGCTCACCAAGCTGTACCGAGAACGGCTGGCTCCCAACAGCCGCGTTCTAGATATGATGAGCAGCTGGGTATCGCACCTGCCTGAAGACGTTACCTTTGAGCAGGTCGAAGGCCACGGCATGAACGGTGAGGAACTGGCCCGCAATCCCCGCCTCAACCGCTACTTTGTCCAGAACTTGAACGAAAACCCGGCGCTGCCCCTGGCGGATCAGTCCTTTGATGCGGTGCTTAACACCGTATCAGTGCAGTATCTGCAGCAGCCCGAGGCGGTGTTTAGTGAGATCTACCGCGTGCTTAAGCCCGGCGGCATTGCCATTGTGAGCTTTTCAAATCGGATGTTCTATCAGAAGG
>JBARUP010000267.1:0-3379 GCA_049645805.1 Nodosilinea sp. | reverse complement strand
CTGGGGCATAGAAACCCTCGCCCAGCGCTACCCCGAAGGCATCTTTGTGCTCGGTGCCTCCGAGGCAGCGCTAGCGACCTTAGTCGAGCTAATCGATGCCGAAAAGGTGCGGCCTGCCCTAGTCATTGCTACCCCTGCCGGGTTTATTGACACAGCCGTGGTCAAAGGTCGTCTGCAAGATACTATGGTGCCCCACGTGCGCATCAACGGTCGCAAGGGCAGCGCTGTGGTAGCGGCAGCCATCGTTAACGGGCTGGTCGATCTGGCCTGGCAGGCCTACGGTAAAGAGACCACTTAGGCATGACCTAGCAGTCGCGGTTCTCGACGCGACCGTCGGGCATAGTAGTGTTGCAAAACAGCACCATGCTGCGGTTGACGCCGCGTAGGTTAGCCCCTTCGAGGTTGGCCCCTTCGAGGTTGGCGGTACCTAAGATAACGCTGAGCATCACCGCACCGCTGAGGTTGGCGTCGGTGAGGTTGGCATTGGTGAGGTTGGCCTGGGTCATTTCGACGTTGCTCAGATCGGCCCCTTCTAAGTTGGCGTTGGGAAGATTAGCGCCATTCATCTGAGCACCAGACAAGTCGGCTCCGCTTAGGTTGGCCCCTTCCATCTCGGCGAGCATGAGGTTAGCTTTGCCCAGCTTAGCCCCGGACAGGTTGGCATCTGAGAGCACGGCGATTTTGAGGTTGGCTCCATTTAGGTCGGTATTGCTGAGATCAGCCTCGTTTAGAATGCACACCTGGCACTGTTTGGTTTCGAGCAGCTTTTGCACATCGTCGGGAATAGCGGCTTCGGCAGGGGTGCCAAAACCCCAAAGCATCAGCGCGAGTGCCAGCACGGCCAGTAGGCGTTTCATAGTCTGCAAAAATCCTGTAAAGCGGGTCTTGGCTATTCTCCCACTCAACGGACCAACCAGTGGGGTCTACGTGGCGTCAAGGTCTATGGCTGTGTTACCAGGCTGTGTTACCTAGCCAAAACTGCTCTGGGCGAGGGGTACGGCACAGCGGCGGCCAGCGCCTCAGCGCCTCAGCGTCTAAATCGGGGGCGGGCACCGGCAGGTCTTGGGCTAGACACAGGTGAGCGATCGCGCCCCTAAACTCAGCTCCGTGTCCGCTCGCTCTGGCTACTCGGTGGGCTAGCTCGTGAGCCACTAGCCCTGGCCAGTCAGCGGGCACTATACGGCCGGGGTCTACCATGAGAGTGGTGGGCGTGGTGTCGCTGCTGCAAAACCCGTCTACCCCCGCACGGGGCGTGATTGGAGCGGCAAAAATTTGCACTGGGGGCCGCTGGGCTACCTCAAAGCAGGCCAGCAGGTCGATCAAAATAGCATTCAGCGCCTGATTGACCCGATGAACGTGGTGCCCAATCCAGCTCAGAGCGGCTCCTGGTGGATCAGCAATATGGTCAAGGCTAATCCAGCCTGGCTGCACGGCTAGATCGCGCAGCAGGGTCAGGTACTGCGTTGCCCTCAGGACAGGATCATCTTTTGCTGCCGGGGCCTGCTGCCAATAGTCGGCCTTGTGCAGAGAGTTACGTTCAGAAGGGATGCGATCGCAGGTCATGGGTCAACTGCTGGAACAGCCAGTGTACAAGAAGAATTTTCCCAAAGTATCTATCCCACCTAAGTGTAGCTAATCACCAGTAGGTGCTAGCAATCCGAGCTTTCAACAACAATCTCACGGCGTCTCTATACCCATCTACCCATTCCCGCTGGGCTCGGCTGCGCAATAATGAAGCAGGCCGCCAGCCAAGAGCACAGAGGGAGAGGCAATGACCACTGGGGTTTGGGTACTCGGCAACCAGCTTTGGCAAGATCAGACGGCCCTCGCTAGCTGCGGAGATCATAAGGCTCCGGTGCTGCTAGTAGAGTCTCAAGGGTTTGCCCAGGAGCGGGCTTACCACAGGCAAAAGCTAGTGCTGGTCTGGTCGGCCATGCGCCACTTCGCCGACGAGCTGAAGGAGGCCGGGTGGCCCGTCACCTACGCCATTGCCGACGATACCGAAGTCGCTCTGCGCGAGTGGGCTGAGGCTGAGCGCATCACTGAGCTGCGAATCATGGCCCCGGTCGATTATCCTTTTACGGCCTGGCTCAATAACTTGGACCTGCCCTGCGAGCTAGCCGTGCTCGACAACAACCTCTTTCTCTGGAATTCGGACAACTTTGAGGCCTGGGCCAGCCAGCGCAAGGGCCTGCTAATGGAAAGCTTCTACCGCGAAGGGCGCAGGCGCTTTGACGTTTTGATGGAGGGCGACCAGCCTCTGGGTGGTCGGTGGAACTTTGACAAAGACAACCGTAAGCCGCCCAAAGGTAAGCTCAGCACTCCTGATCCTCACTGGGCTGAGCCCGACGCTATTACCCAGGCCGTGATCGACAAAGTGGAGGGGCTTGAGATTTCTACCTTCGGAGATGCCGCTCCCTTTCGCTGGGCGGTGACGCGCGCCCAGGCGCTGCGGGTTCTAGACGAGTTTATTGCAGAGCGACTTGAGACTTTTGGCCCTTACCAAGACGCCATGGTGACAGGCGAAGACACAATGTGGCACGCGCTGCTGTCGCCCTACCTCAATTTAGGGCTGCTCCACCCCTTAGAAGTTATAGAACGAGCGGAGCAGGCTCTGGCGGAACAGGATCTGCCGCTCAACAGCGTGGAAGGCTTCATTCGTCAGGTAATGGGCTGGCGCGAGTACATGCGCGGCCTGTACGGCTATTTTGATGCCAACTATGCTCAGCGCAACTGGTTTGAGCACCGCCAGCCGCTGCCCGAGTTCTTCTGGACGGGAGACGTAGAGATGAACTGTTTGCACCAGGTAATCGACCAGATTCAGCGCACCGGCTACGCCCACCATATTCAGCGACTCATGATTCTCAGCAACTTTTCGCTGATTGCTGGGTTTATACCTCAGGAGGTTGAAAACTGGTTTCACGCCGTGTTTATTGACGCCTACGACTGGGTCATGCAGACCAACGTAATTGGCATGGGTCTGTTTGCCGACGGCGGGCGGCTGGCCTCCAAGCCCTACGCCTCGTCGGCAAACTACGTCAACCGCATGAGCGACTACTGCAAGGGCTGTTGCTATAGCCCCAAGGCGCGCACCGGGGATAAGGCCTGCCCGTTCAACTTCTTCTACTGGGATTTCTTGCACCGCCACCGCGACAAGCTTGAAACCCAGGGCCGCATGAGCTTTATCTTAAAGAACCTAGACCGGATGGATGCAGAGGAGCTAGAGGCTGTGCAGCAGCAGGCGCGGGAGTGGCATCAGGCTCACTCGTAACCGGAAGTTGTGTTTTGTGACAGTTCACGATCGCGATCGCGTCCTTCTTTAGCCCAAGGCTAAAATGCAGATTCTAAGGGGCACAAAGATCTCTACTCTCTACCTTTT
>JBARUP010000266.1:0-4415 GCA_049645805.1 Nodosilinea sp. | reverse complement strand
AGTTGATGGTCTGCACCTAGCTATCGCTGGAGATGGAGAGCTCCGAAAAGAAGTTCAGGCCACAGGAGAAAGGCTAATGGGCGAGCGATTTCACTTGTTGAAATTGCCTCGAGAAAAAATGCCGGAGCTCTATCGCTGTGCGAACGTATTTCTACACATGAGCTTAGACGAGCCATCTGCCAACGTTTATATTGAGGCATTATCCACCGGTTTGCCCATTGTTACTCAAGACCGCATTGTTACCCAATGGACTTTAGAAGACACGTCTACTTTGGTAGATACTACTAGCCCCGATGAGATAGTGAAAGGCTTGAAAACTGCCCTCAGCGCCAACAGTGAACATCAGGTAGAGAAGCGCCAGAATCTAGTAGAGCGGCGCTTTTCATGGCAATCGCTAGCTAAGGAATACCTAACATTCTTTAAGGCAGTATGTGGTGAGTGAAGCGGTAGCTGCTTCTCCTGTAGCAGCAGCTACCGCTCCCTAAAAGTTTGAGTCGTCACCCGATGCCGCGAGGTAACTCTAACGCTCTACTTTAAGGCCTATCGGACAGGCTACGTTAGTACCACCTAAGCCACAGTACCCACCAGGGTTCTTGGCCAAATACTGCTGATGATAGGCCTCAGCATAGTAGAACTCTGGAGCTTCCAGGATCTCGGTGGTAATAGAGCTATAACCCGATTGACTAAGAGCTTCCTGATAAGCTTGGCGAGATTCTTCCGCCTGCTGGTGCTGGGCTTCAGAGTATACGTAAATACCGGAACGGTACTGAGTACCTGCATCATTTCCCTGCCGCATACCCTGGGTAGGGTTATGACTTTCCCAAAAGGTTTTGAGCACTTGCTCGTAGCTAACCACCGCTGGATCAAAGACAACACGCACTACTTCGTTGTGGCCTGTTAGCCCAGAGCATACTTCCTGATATGTAGGGTTGGGAGTGTGCCCAGCGGCATAGCCAACAGAGGTAGAATACACACCTCCTAGCTGCCAAAACTTCCGCTCAGCTCCCCAAAAGCAACCCATGCCAAAGAGCCCTAGTTCCATACCAGCAGGAAAAGGAGGCGTTAGAGAATTTCCATTGACGTAGTGTTTGTCAGGTACGGATATGGGCGTAGATCGGCCTGGAAGAGCCTCACTGGCGGCGGGCATTTCAGACTTCTTGCCTTTGCCTAAACCAAAGAAAACCATAGGAATGCTTACACTGTAGATATGAGTACTAATTCAACTATAGCGCTAACAACTTAGCGACTCCTATGGAAAGATAACCCTGTGGGTGTACCTCAGCAAGCGTCATGCTTCCCCGTCTTCTGAAACGCCTGGGCCTCCATAAATCTATTGAGGTGGCGCGGTATCTCCGGAAGCAGCGCCCCCATCTTTGGCGAGTAGCCTACTGATAGTGCCGGTCGAGGCGCAGTATAGTTTCCAATAATACATTTGCACCATTGGTACATTCTTCAGGAGTGGTGTACTCTACCTCCGAATGGCTGAAGCCACCCTCGCTGGGTACGAAGATCATACCCATGTCGGTAAAACGACTTATTTCCAAGGCGTCGTGTCCGGCCCGGCTGGGCATGGCCATATGGCGTAGACCTAAGCGATCGCTAACCTCAGCAACGATAGCCTGAATATGGTCTGCCGCCAGACTAGGAGTCACATTTAGCTGAGGCACGATTTTGATTTCGGTGCCTGTTCCTCTGGCGATAAGAACAAGTTCTTCCTTCAGGTCATTAATCAAATCATTGATCAAGTCCTGGTTGAGGTCGCGCACATCAAGGCTACACTGAACCTTCCCGGGCACAATGTTAGCAGCGTTCGGCCAGACATCGAGGGTACCAACAGTGGCTACTTGATTACCTGGGGGGCGAGTGCCGAGCCGATTAACCGCTAGCACGACTTGAGCCGCTGCTACTAAAGCATCTTGGCGCTGATCCATAGAGGTAGTGCCAGCATGATTAGGCTTTCCAACAATATGAATTTGGAAGCGCTGCATACCAACAATGCCCTGTACTACACCGATTTGGGCGTGGGCCGTCTCTAGAACATCACCCTGCTCCACATGGAGTTCGACAAAGGCGCATATATCGTCGCGGTAGCGGCGAGATAGTGCTAACTGTTCCCAATCACCACCCGCTTCGCTAACGCACTTGTCGATGGGTCGACCGTCTTTGCGGTGGTAGTCTGAAGCATGGCTAGAGGCAGTACCGGCCATAGCGCGCCCCCCAATCATGGTGTCTTCTTCGTCAGCGAAAACGATAACCTCAAAAGGGTGATCAAGAACAATGCTGTTTTCTTGCAGGGTGCGGGCCACTTCAATGCCTGCTAACACACCCAGAGTGCCATCAAACTTTCCGCCGCAGGGCACCGTGTCGATATGTGATCCAGTCGCAATGGCTGGAGCATTGGTTCGACCTGGGCGGCGACCAATCAGGTTGCCAGCAGTATCGACGCAGGTGTTCAAGCCCGCTTCTACCATCCACCGACGCACCAGCTCGCGCCCCTGAACATCTTCTGAGCTGAAAGCTAACCGACAGATACCGCCATTGCTAAGCTGCCCAATTTGAGCTAAGTCGCCGATACTTTGATTGAGGCGCTTGCCGTTGATGCTGAGGGTTTGAAGGAGGGTCATAGGTATTTATTCTAAGGAGTACTGTGAAGAGATGGAACGTCGACTCCAGAAGACTTACGGACTATGATAGCCATTCGAGCCCCTGCATACAATAGACTGTATACAGAAAGCCTGACTTTGCCTTTTCCATAAAGAACCTGCCGCAAGAGCCAGGCTAGAAACCTTGCTAGGTTTTTTCTACCGCCGTGCCGAGGAAGGGGGCTCATACGTAGTGTGTACTAGCCCATTCACCTCGCGCTGGTTCTAGGCGTCAGCAGCCGGGTGCTTCGTTAGAACTGGCGTAAAAATCTCAGGTCGCTGGTATATAAGCGGCGAATGTCATCGATTTGGTGCTGCACCATAGCTAACCGCTCAACCCCAAGACCGGCAGCAAAACCGCTGTAGATTTCTGGGTCATAGCCTACAGACTTGAGCACGTTGGGGTCAATCATGCCGCAGCCCAGCACTTCTAACCACTTACCCTGCCACTGCACGTCCACCTCGGCAGAAGGCTCAGTGAAGGGAAAATAGCTAGGACGAAACCGCACTGGAGTATCCCCATAAAGAGCCTCCAGGAAAACCTTAATGGTACCGCGTAGATCGGTGAAGGTGATGTCGGTATCGACCGCAAAAAACTCGATCTGATGAAAGACAGCGGCGTGGGTAGCATCGACGGTGTCGCGGCGGTAGCAGCGGCCAATAGCCACCGCCCGCAGAGGTGGTTCATGGCTTTGCATGTAGCGAATTTGGGTGTTCGAGGTATGGGTGCGCATCAGATGACCGTTAGGCAGGTAGAGCGTATCCTGCATGTCGCGAGCCGGGTGGTCTGGCAAAAAATTCAGCGCTTCGAAATTGTAATAGTCGGTTTCAATCTCGGGTCCATCAGCCACGGTATAGCCTAACCCGACGAAGATATCGACAATGCGATCGATAATGCCGTTGATGGGGTGAATGCGCCCCTGAGACTGATAGATGCCTGGCATGGTGACATCTAGAGTTTCGGTAGCTAGCTGGGCTTCGATCTTGGCGGCTTCGAGGGTGGTCTTGCCCTGCTCCAGCCGGGATTGAATCAGCTCTTTGACCTCGTTGGCCAGTGCACCAATGCGAGGTCGTTCGTCTGAGGAAAGCTTACCCATGCCCCCCAAAACTCTGGAGAGCTGCCCCTTTTTACCTAGATAGCTCAGGCGCAGCTGCTCCAGTTCGTCGAGGGTAGTAGCAACAGCGATCGCTCCTGTAGCAGCCTCTTTCATAGCTATCAGGTCGGTTTCAAGCGAGGTGGGGGCGGGGGGCATTCTGAGTGTATGGTGCAACAACGGTGGGTGAAGGATGTATAGTCTGCGCCAGGGCCAAAGACCGACTCGGTATCCCCAGGCTTTGATTATTCTAGTGTGGTAGGGGAACAGCTATGAACATTCTAATTAGCAATGATGACGGCATCTTTGCCTTGGGCATGCGGACTTTAGCTAGCACGCTGGCGGCATCAGGGCATCAGGTCACAGTAGTGTGCCCCGATCGCGAGCGATCGGCCACGGGGCACGGGTTGACAATGCACAAGCCAATTCGCGCTGAAGTCATTGAATCGGTGTTTGAAAAAGATATCCGTGCCTGGAGCTGCTCAGGCACCCCCGCTGACTGTGTCAAGCTAGCTCTGGGGGCACTGATGTCGAATCCGCCTGCCGTAGTCGTCTCAGGCATCAACCACGGCGCTAACCTGGGTACCGATATCGTCTATTCAGGTACGGTGTCCGCAGCGATGGAGGGTGTAATGGAGGGTATTCCAGCGATCGCAGTTAGCTTGACCAGCTTTACCCA
>JBARUP010000265.1:0-7943 GCA_049645805.1 Nodosilinea sp. | reverse complement strand
CGTACAGCTTGACCAAAAACTGCTGAGCTTGTTCACGACTCATTTTATCGACCTGAGACTCAAACGACCGCAGACTAAACTGCTGTTCTAAGGAGAGTTGCATCGGCTCGTTCATGGATTTACTCCTAAAAGAGAACAACACACCAGTCAAGATCAGCGCCCAAGCTCAAAATGCATAGGCTGCCTTGCCTCAGCCTTTTAACTCAGCTTCCCCGTTGGAAAACTATGCCAAGCGAACTGAACCTCCCAACTGGAGTGGGGTTAACCACAACGCCAACCGCGATCACTGCGCGATTGTTTACAAATTATAACAATCGTTTGACAAAGATCCACTTATTGGCGCTATGAGCGAATATAGCAAGTCATTCTCAAGCCGTCATCTGCCGGTTGAGGATTTACAATTTGTAGCAATGACCGCTAAGCAGAATTGCTCAGAGCAAACTTCCTGGTAATTTTTTATTTAAGTGGCTAGAGTCTCCGCCTGGAGGTAGTCTGATTCCCTCTAATACGTAGCAACGAGAGGGTTTGTAGCTCAAAAAGATGTAGCGCTGGCTACGGAATCTCAGATGCCACAGTTCGAGTCGGAGGGCTGACCTGCAGAAATAAAAGACCAGTCCTTAGGGAGAAGAATGTCGGCAGATCAGAACTACACACTAGTTCTAATCGCTAGCATCGTCTGCTGACGATGGCACATTCACCACCACTACAGTGATGTTGTCGCGGCCGCCGCGCTGCTTGGCAGAGTTGACTAGAGCCGTAGCTGCCGCCTCGCAGGCGCGAATTGACTTTAGGTGAGAGGCAATTAAGTGGTCTGACAGCTCTTCGGTGAGTCCGTCGCTGCACAACAGTAGGCGATCGCCACTTTCCACCTCAACGGGGCGAATATCGATTTCGCTCAGGTCATCACGTCCCAGACACTGAGAGAGTACGTGCCGCCAGGGGTGGCTGCGTGACTGGGCCGGAGTTACCTCACCAGCTCGAATCGCTTTGGCAATCCAGGTGTGATCCTCGGTTAGCTGCTCCAAATGGTGGCCACGCAGTCGGTAAAGACGCGAATCGCCAACGTGGGCGCACCAGGGCTGATCGCGATCGCGAAAGGTGAACACCACTACTGTAGTGCCCATGTCGGCCCGCTCCGGGTGCTGTCGCTGGTCATCGAGAATAGCATTGTTAGCCTGCTTCAGCGCCCGTTCTAGGAGCAGCGCTGTAGAGGTTTCATGGTGCCAGTGCTGGTCTAGGAAAGTTTTAATGGCCGTCGTTGCTAAACGGCTGGCCTCCTGCCCCCCTGCATGCCCTCCCATACCATCGGCAACAACAAAAAAACGTCCTTCAGGATCAATGTGATAGTCATCCTGGTTGCTTGTGCGCAGCAGCCCTGGATCGGATAGTCCTGAAAAAATACAATCTGCCATGGCAACATCGGACTAAACGATTAGGGTAAGCGATCGGCTCGGTTAACCTTGAGTACAGCGCGCAAAAACGCGATCCCGGTGCCCACCGCTAACACTCCTAGCACCACCGCTAGCCAAACGAACTCCGACAGTAGTAGCACGGTAGCCGAGAGAGTAAATGCTCCTAGCAGAATGGCGTAGTTGTTGGCCATGGTAACGCCGCTGATGCGTCGCAGAGCGCGATCAGTTTCGATCGATCGCACCCGTACTCGAATATCACCGCGCTCTAGTTTTTCGAGGGTATCTTCGATGCGTCGGGGCAGGCCCAAAGCAGACGTGCTCACCTGAGCAGCCTGACGACTGAGCTCGCCTAGCAGGCTGTTGGCACTATCGGTCGGATTACCGTTAGACATAAGCTGGGTCGCAAACGGCTTAGCCGCTTCCATAAAGTTAAACTCGGGGTCAAGTCCTTTGCCCACACCTTCTAGGGTAGAAAAGGCTCTCATTACAAAGGTAAACGTGGCTGGGAATCGAAAGGGCTGGTCGTAGGCGACGGCGTACAGATCATCGCTGATGGTGCTTATGGACTGCTCTTCAAAGGGCTTATCCATAAAGTTATCCAAAATATACTGGATGGAGCGTCGCACTGGACTCATATCCTCAATCTGCGCAAGCGCGCCCAGCTCCACCAGGGAGTTCATTACCTTTTCGGCGTCGCGCTGGGCTACACCCACAAACGTGCTCATCAACCGCTGACGCGTCAGCGGCTGCACCTGTCCCATCATGCCAAAGTCGTAGAAAATTAGTGCTCCGTCGAGGCTAACGGCAATATTGCCGGGATGGGGGTCGGCGTGGAAAAAGCCGTTGTTCAGCAGCTGGTGGAGGTAGGCCTGGGCACCTAGTCGGGCTAGTCTACTGCGGTCTAACCCAGCAGCCTCTAGCGCTTCGTAGTGACTGATCTTGATGCCGGGCATATACTCTAGGGTCAAAACCTGCGAGGAGGTTAGCCGCCAGAACACGCGGGGAACGTTGACCCAGTCTTCGCCTCTAAAGTTGCGGCGAAACGTGTCCGCATTACGGCCTTCGTTAAGATAGTCAATTTCTTCCCACAGGATGCGACAGCACTCAGCGTAAATACCAAGCCAGTCACGACCTTTGCCCCAGCTGGGATGATTTTGAAAATAGTGAGCAATACCTTTGAGAATAGATAGATCAATGGTGAAGAGCGATCGCAGTCCCGGCCGCTGCACCTTTACCACTACCTCGTCGCCATTGTGCAGCCGAGCTCGATGCACCTGGCCTAAGCTGGCGGCGGCTAAGGGAATAGGATCGAAGGTGTGATAGAGGGTATGAATGGGTTTACCCAAATCAGCTTCAATGATATCCCGCGCCTGTTCGTAGCTGAAAGCAGGCACTCGGTCCTGTAGTTTGGAGAGTTCTTCAACAAACTCGATAGGAAAGATATCGGCACGGGTAGAAAAAAGCTGACCTACCTTGATGAATGTGGGTCCTAGGTCGAGCAGCGTTTCGCGAATCCACACGGCTAGCTGATGCCGTCGAGCTGATTGAGCCTCAGCCGTCATGGAACCGCTATAGCTCCACGACTTACCGTAGAGCCAGCGAGCCCGCAGCAGCTGCAGCACGAAGCTCCAAATGTCGACAAAACGTCGCTGCCGAGAATAGCGCCCCTGGTTCCAACGGTAGGACTCTTGGCGAAACGGCAGACTCTTTTCTTGAGAAGATGGCTCAAGACCATCCGAAGTGGCCAAGGGCAATTGCGACGCCGCCACGTCTTCCAGTACGTCGGGAGGTAAGGCGTTTAAAACACCACCATCAGCTTCCAAGACGTGATTCAAGCTACCCTCCACATCTATTTCGGGAGAAGGTAGTTTTGGCGATGCAGAAGAATCGGAAACAGCAGACACTCAGGCTCCTAGGGAGAAAAAACAGGGGTGATCGCGGCACAAAACTTACTTTGACCCCAGCTTGTAGCGGCTGCTTGAGATGCTTAGCAACTGAAGCTGGGCCTCAGAATATCCCTAGACCTGGGGGGTAGTCCGATACTGCTGAAGGGCGACCCTTACTTGAGCGATTTCGGCCCGCAAAGTATCGATTGTGGCTTGAAGATCAGTAACCGTTCCTGCTTCTGAGGTGGCACTAGCGTAGGAGACACCCGCCTCGGTCTCAGCTTGCTGAGCTCGAACCATGACTTCCTCCGTGAACCGCCGGAAGTATTCTCGCTGCTCAGCATCAAACTTACCTACCAGGCTGAGGCCATCGGTCAGCAGTTGTTCGGCCCGCTCGTTAACCGCATCGGCTAGAGCACGACCCACGTAAAACGCATGGAGCACAGGGCTACTCATGATAAACCTCAGAAGAACGAGTGATTATTGGATACTTATTTGACTGTAGAAAATTATAACGTTCTTATTCATCCAACACGTGACAGATATTCAACTAAATACTGCACTGGCTATCTAGATGGGCTGGCTCGATGCAGGGACAGGTGCTGGAGGTCGGGGTAGGGGTGTCAGCGGCGGTGGCGCGACCCCCTCCTTGGGGGCAATTGGGGCAGGGGCTTCAAGCAGCGGCGGGGGTGCTAGCGGAGCCGGGGCTGGAGCCGGAGCCGGAGTAACCTTTGTCGGCGGCGCTGGGCTAACCGGTGGTTCTGGCTCTATAGAGGGCTGAGACCAGGGCTCTGCAGGGGTTTCCCACACCGGCTCCTCAGCGGGAATAATTGGGTCGCGGGTAGGTTCGGGCTGGCGTACTGCCGGGAGTGGTGCAGCGGGCTCCTGCTGGGTAGGAACAAGATCGGGCGCGGCAGTACCCGGCGGCGGTGTATTGCCATAGTCAGGACGCCGCCGTGTAGGGGCATCTTCCCAAGGCTGCGAGTTACTACTGTTCCAGTCGGGTAGGGGAGGAAAGGACTGGTTCGGATTGAGCCGCTCGGGACTGGCGGAGCTGACGGGCTGGAAGCGGGCATAGAGGCCAATGCCGAGGCCGCTAGCGGTAGCGATTAGGCCAGTCAGGACTAAGGCTAGGACAGCCGGGCGTCGCGGTGGCGCTTCAGAAAAGGCTCTCCTAGCAGGAAGGTCACTGTGTTTCGTCTTCGGCTCTGACCGACTGACAGGGGCCTGTTGCCTAGGCGCAGCTTCAGCAGGCTCAGCCGCGGAGAGAGGCCGGTACTGAGCTAAATCAGCCGGTAGCTGGGCCGCAGTAGGCAGTAGATCTTTCCACTCAGTTAGGGAAATGCTGGCCGCTTGCTGTGCGGGGCTACCTGCCTCTAGGACAGCATCCAGGCTATTGGGTAAGGCGGGATGGCAACGGCGAAGCTCTACGGACAGGGGCGCTTTTGTGAGCTCAGCTCGCTGCCCTGTCAGCAAGAAATACAGCAGGTGGCTGAGACCCCGAACTAAAGTTGATTCGACAGCAGTGGCTGAGTCAACGGCAGATGAGGAAACGTCGAGGGAGACTAGCTGAGGCAGGTCAAACCCTGCGAACGTAAGAGTTTGTGGGGTTGAGGCAAACCATACCTGGTCGGGGGCAAGCCGTAGCCCAGCCCAGCCGAGGGGGCGCAAACAGTCAAGGATCCCCGTGAGCTGATGTATCAACTCTAAACAGACACGAGGAGGAAGAGGCGCATCTGAAACCAGACAATCAAGCGATGTACCGCCGGGGATCACTAGCGTTTGGTAACATACGCCGTCCTCTTCAAATCCGCTGAGGCGCTGCGGCAGGGCTGCATGCTTGAGGCTTTTGACTTGATTCAAGTAGCAATAAAATGCCTCTCGCTCTAAGGCATTGGGCAACATCTCTGGGCTACGGCTGCCCAGCACGCGTATCTGTAGCCACTGCCCTCGGGATACGTCCATCGCTAGGTACACTGGGCCAACAGAATCGTCGCCTACCCAGGCATCAATTACGTAAGTGCCATTCTTTAGGGTGGTACCTATGGCAAGGGTCATAGCAGCAAAAATGGACAATATCTTTGCCACTCTACCCCGTTACTAGGTTCTTTAGGGGTGGTCTGTGCCAGTATCTCTGCCCTTTCTAAAGCCTCGGATAGTGCTGCTTCAAAAAGGTTTCGGCCTCCGCTAAGGTGGTAATTTCACCGTTGAGCTGGGCCGCAAACAGGGCATCTAGCATAGACCGAAAGTAGGATCCAGGCCGGTAGCCTAACGCCTGAAGCTGGTTGCCGTCGACTAGGGCTGGAGTAATGGCCCACTGCATCAGGTGACACCAGATGGCCGGACCCAGGGTGCGAGGATGTCGAGCGCTAGCTAGCAGTAGGGTAGCGGTGTCGGCTTGGCTAAAAGCGGCGTACAAAACACTAGGGGCGGAGCCGCTAGCAGCTAGGGTTTGCCAGTGGTGTTCTTGGTCGTCGAGGTGATTGAGTCGCTCTAGGGTGCGAGCAGGCAGGTTTAGGTTAAGGCCGAGGGCCGACCGTTCTTCAGCAGGTACTGCCGCTAGCAGCCCCTCCAGCCGCAGTAGCCAGGGTGGCCCTACCTCTGGCCAGTCATAGCGCTGTATCCAGCGGCTCAGCAGACGCAGTTGTTGCCATAAAGCAGGAGACATTGCTAGATCACTGTGCAGGCAGCGCAGGGCCTGAAGCTGGTCGAGCAGAGCCAGGGTCGCCTGCCAGTAGGGTGCCTCAAGAATGTACTTAAGCTCATTTTTCAGCCGCGTCTGGAGGGCGGGGGCTTGTTTGACCTGGCGCTGTAGCTGGGTGTAGATACCGCTAGCTACAGCGTGGTGAATGTAGCCTTCGGTTTGAGCGTCAAGACTAAAGCCAAGGCGTACCGCAAAGCGTACCGCGCGGTAGATTCGGGTTGGATCTTCAATAAAGCTGTTGGCGTGTAAAACGCGAATAACGCCCTGACGTAGGTCAACTAGTCCGCCGAAATAGTCCAGCAGGTGCCCGACCCCAGGAGGGGTAAGCCGCAGGGCCAAGGCGTTGACGGTAAAGTCGCGGCGATATAGATCTTGCTGAATAGAGCTGGCTTCGACCTCGGGGTTAGCGGCTGGGTAGGGGTAAAACTCAGTGCGGGCTGTAGCAATATCGATCATCAGCCCAGCTAGACTGTGGTCAAGATCTTTGTGCCACACCAAAGATGCCGTCTGAAACCGCCCGTGTACCTGAACATTGACCTCTGAAAATTGTTGCTCAATCGCAGCCGCTAGCTCAACTCCGGCCCCCGCCTGCACGGTGTTAGCGCAGCCATCGACTACCAGATCAAGGTCGGGTAAAGCACCTGGGGCGCGATCGCTGGAGAGCAGCAGATCTCGCACGGCACCGCCTACTAAATAGAGATGCCAGCCTCGCTCCTGGGCGGCGGCGGCAATCTGCCGCAGAACATCTTGCAGGACAGACGATAGGCCGTTTTCTAAGACGTTCCGTAGATCCGTTGCCGCTGGCCGAGACGACAGTACCAGCTCGGTAGGCGCGGGTGCCGCCTGGTGCAGGTGGCGCAGCAGGTCGGTGCGGGTCACGACCCCCACTAGGTCACCCTGACGCAGCACCGGCAGGCGACCGATATCGTAGGTCACCATCAGGTGTTTGATATCGGCTAGGGGAGTCTCCGGAGTAATCGTTTTGAGGTTGGTGGCCATGTAGCCCTTTACTGGGGCGTGGCTAAAGCCGTGGTGCAGGGCCAAATCAAGATCACGGCGCGAGATAATGCCTACCAGGCGATCATCCTCATCGACGACTGATAGGCCGGAGTGACCGTAGCGTAGCAGCGTACGCTGGGCAGATCGAATCGTGGTGTCGGGGCGAATAGTGCGGACTGGCGACGACATTAGATAGCGAGCAATGGGCTGTGGAGGAACGCGCGATCGCGCCTGCTCTAGGAGTCTCTGCACCACCTCTTCAGGGTCAGTCGTGGTCACCGCCGCAGCGGCCGCTGCGGGATGTCCACCGCCGCCCAGAGCACCTAGCAGAGCGCCCCAGTTCAGGTGCTCGCCCAGGTGACCTTGAGCCCGACCAATTAGCGTCAGCTTCTGCGGGGTTTGTTTCTCAACCTCCTGCTCATCCGCCTGATTTGGTAAGTCACCAGAGGGCGAAGGCCGAACACCCAGTGGCGCAGGAAGCGACGTCTGACCAGCAGCCCTTAAAGTCTGGTCTGTTTTTTCCGGGCTAGAGTTCTTCTGGTAGCAGGCTCCAAACAGCAGGACATCCGCATTGGCTAGCGACATCAGCTGCTCTGCCAACCCTGACAGCCCCGGCAGGTAGCAATCGGTTTCTAGTAGTACCCAGGCGAAGCGGTGGCCCTCTACAGCCTCTACTTGTAGCGCTGCTAGCGCTGTTGTTAGCAAATCTTGCAGGGCCGGGCTAAGCCCTGGTTCTACAAAATCAGCTACCACTGACAGGCTGGCACCGTGATTCATCAGCCAGGCTAGGGCGGCGGCATCTCGGGCCGTGGCGGTTTCGTACAGTAGCGATCCGGTATCAGTATGAATGCCCAAAGCCATTACCGTAGCCTCAGCCACGGTGAGCTCAATATTGCTCTGTTGCAGCGCTTCTACCACTAAGGTTGTAGCGGCTCCGACGGC
>JBARUP010000264.1:0-8198 GCA_049645805.1 Nodosilinea sp. | reverse complement strand
ACCCAGGAGCGTCAGGATGCCATGTTCGAGCTAGTAGATGAAGAACTAAATCTGATGGTGGTAATCGGCGGCTACAACTCGTCTAACACCACTCACCTGCAGGAAATTGCCGTTGAGCGCCACATCCCTTCGTACCACATCGACAGCGCCACCCGCATTGGTCCCGGCAACCGCATCGAACATAAGCAGCTCCACGGCGACACGACCGTGACCGAAAACTGGCTACCCGATGGCCCTATTACAGTAGGAGTGACCTCAGGAGCCTCGACCCCCGATCGCTCGGTGGAAGAAACCATTGAGCACATCTTTGCGATCAAGACAGCCATGGCGCTAGTTTAGCGTTACAGACCTATGGCTCAGTACTAGGAGCGTAGGGTGTTATACCAAGTCCAAACCGTACACCCTCGATTCGACAAGAGGTCAGATAGGGACAAGCGGCATTTGTCCTTCCGAATAGGGGATAACCAAGCAGGATTTTGTATTACATCCGGTGCAACATCGGTCCAGATCTATCAATCGTATCCTTGCAGGCTATCGAAAACGTTCTGGTAGGCGACCGAGATGGCTGGAGAGCTGACGCTGATTGTAGAAATGGTGACAGTGCTGGGAGCCGCCACTGCGGGGGGATACCTGGCTAGCCGCCTTAGTCAGCCAGTGCTGCTGGGCTACCTACTGGGCGGCGTGCTAATTGGCCCAGCTGGGTTTGGGCTAGTCACCTTAGAAGGGGATGTTGAAGTGCTCGCCAACATCGGTGTGGCGCTGCTGCTGTTTGTCCTGGGCATTGAGTTTTCGCTCAAAGACCTGCTGCGCATGCGCGCGATCGCCCTCGGCGGCGGCACGCTTCAGATTGTGCTCACCATTTTGCTGGGGGGGAGCCTAGCCTACTTAACCGGCTGGGCGGCGACCATTCCCGCTGCCGTGTTTTTGGGGGCGGTGCTGTCGCTGTCGTCGACGGCGGTGGTGCTCAAAAGCCTGATCGAGCGCAACGAGATGCAGACCAACCACGGGCAGATCATGCTCGCCATCCTAATCGCACAGGATTTGGGCGTGGGCCTGATGCTGGCCATTCTGCCTGCCCTAACTGAACCCAGCAGCGTGATCGGGCTGGCCCTGGCTGAGGCGGTGCTCAAGGCTCTGCTGTTTTTAGGCAGCGCTATTTTGGTGGGCAAATGGGTGGTGCCTCCGGTAGTGCAATTGCTAGTTCGCAGCGGCTCCCAAGAGCTTTTTTTGCTGGGCGTTTTGGTGCTCTGCCTGGGCATTGCCCTGCTTACCTCGGCCCTGGGCCTAGGCATTGAAATGGGCGCGTTTGTAGCGGGGCTAATGATCTCGAACGTAGAGTACGCCGACCACGCCCTCGATCGCATGCTGCCCATGCGAGACGTGTTTGCGACGCTGTTTTTTGCCTCCATTGGCCTGCTGATCGACCCGGCCTTTTTGCTGGCTAACGTCTGGGTTTTGCTGGGGCTGGTGTCCGTGGCCATGGTGGGCAAGGCCGTGATTGCCATTGGGGTCGTGACCCTGTTTGGCTATTCTCTCAAGACGGCGCTGCTGGTGGGCCTGGGTATTAATCAAATTGGTGAGTTTTCCTTTGTGCTGGCCGGGGTGGCCCAGCAGGAAGGGCTGTTTTCGCCCCGCCTGTACGGACTCACCGTGGGCACCACGGCGGCGACGCTGCTAATTACGCCGTTTTTGCTGCGGGCCGCGCCCCTGATGCTGACGGCGCTGGAGCAAATACCCTGGGTCAATCGGTGTTTTCAGCTCAGCCAGTCGCCTCAGCTGCTGGGGCGAGAGGAAGATCTGGTGGGGCACGTAGTCGTAGTAGGCTGCGGCCGAGTGGGCTATACCCTAGTGCGCATGCTGTATTTTCAGGGCTACAAAATCTTGGTCATCGACAACAACGAAGCGGTGCTGCAATCGCTGCGCGATCGCGGCGTTGCCTACCTGTTTGGCGATGCCGCTAGCCCTCTGCTGCTCGAAAAAGCGCGGCTGCCTCAGGCGGTGGCCATGGCGATCGCCCTGCCCGACCCCATGGCTACCCGCCTCACGCTCAACCGAGCGCTGAGTTTGGCTCCAGAGCTGGATATTACCGTACGAGCCCACGATACCGCCGAGATCGATACCCTGTACCAGCTCGGTGCCCAGGAGGTGGTGCAGCCCGAGTTTGAAGCCTCGCTCGAAATGGGAGCCCACCTGCTGCTGAACCTGGGCGATTCGACCTTTGAAGTGCAGCAGGTGGTCAACCGCTACCGCAGCCGCCGCTACCGCGACATTTTGCCCGAGCGCTCTGAATACTGGGGTGAGACTGACCTCGAATCAGCGATTGAGGGATTGCTGCGACGCTGGTACGATATCGTGCCCAACTCAGCTCTAGAGGGTGTAACCCTAGCCCAGGCCAATATTCGTCGGCTCACTAGAGCAACCATCATGGCGGTGGAACGTCAGAAGCATCTGCACCGATACCCAACTGGGGAGATGGCGCTAGCGGCGGGCGATCGCATCCTGGTGGTAGGCAGCCCCGAGGCGCACAGGACCTTTGAAACCCTTCTGAAGACAAAGGCATAGGAAAACACTGTTACCAAAGTTCGCTCGTTCATCGTTCCTACGCTCTACGTAGGAACACCCTCAATGGCACTTCAGTGCCCAGTCTCCGGAAGACGCTGGACCGTCAGGGAAGCCATGTCAATGCAGGGGCATTGACACAATGGTTATGGAGTGAAGTCTTTTATGGCGACCATCGTGAGTTAGCTCCAGATCAACGACTACTTGCCTGATTTGATTTTAACAATTTATACCGTGGAGACTTAGCTTAAGATTTTGTTGATGCCGTCGAGAAAGACTTGGAAGCTGTGAGATGTGTTTTTAGTTAATGATAGGTGAGGAGCGATCGCTCTAGAGTGAGTACCGGGATAATATTCTAAAACCAGCTTTTCGAGTTCCTTTTTTGCGGAGTTAAGGCGATCAGGATTGCGAAACTTGCTTTGCCTTTGTTTCCTGCTCAGGCTTTTAGGCTTCAGTTCATAGGCTTTTTCGACAGCGGCAAGATCGCCAAGAAACCAGGACTCTAATTCGTGGCAGATAATACGAATCAGAGCCTCTGGCTTGCCTACATCTTGGCAAAGTTGGGATAGCTCAGCTTTTAGCTGTTTACAGTCATGGGAGTCTTGATCGTGGACTATAACAAACTTTGTAGAGGGACTAAAGCGAAAAGCATTGATTGTAGTAGGGATTGATTTGGCGAGGTCTTGTTTGCCTTGATGAGGTATACAGATATAAATAATATCTTCAGGAATGAGCTGGGGAAGAAGGGTCTCTAGGACAGTTTTTGTAGAGGGTTCTTCGAGCAAGAAAATTAAGTCATAGCTCATTGGGGGCGACTCCTTCAAACCAGTTGTGGTTCCAGAGATAGCCGGGTAGGTTACCTGCTTTAACTAGGTTGGTAAGCACTTCGCTATTGCTGGCTCGAAAGATTTGGGTAATGCCTTGGGCTTTGGTTAACCAAAAAATGCTGTTGAGGGGAACGGCGTTGAGAAAGTCGGGGGAGTGGGTGGAGACAAAGACTTGCCCACCTCTATGGGCGTAGCTGGCAAATTCTTCGGCCAGTTCGCTCAAGAGGCTGGGATAAAGCTGGTTTTCAGGTTCTTCGACGCAGAGCAGGGGGTAAGGGTTGGGATCAAAGAGTAAAATAAGGTATGCGAACATCTTCACGGTGCCGTCAGAGACATAGCGATCAATGAATGGGTCTTTGAAAGCTTGGTCTTGAAAGCGCAAAATCAGTCTGCCGTCTTCGGTTTCTTTAGCATCCACTTGAGAAATTCCAGGGACTCTTTCTCGCATTTTATTGAGAATAGATTGGAATATATCGGGGTGATTTTGATAAATGTATTGAGCAACGACTGCCATGTTGTCGCCAGTGGGGGAGAGGTGCTCGGCGTAGAGAGCGTCTTTGCTGCCTCTAGCTTCACTGATGTGGAAGTCGGAAACGTGCCAGTTTTCGATCAGAGAACGAAAGGCGCTGGCGGCTTTAAAGCGTTGAAATTGGCCTAAGCCTTTAATAGCTAAGATATCTCGAGATTCTAGCTGTTGTTCTTCGCGATCGAGTTCTTCATCGGTGTGTTCAAAGTTCTCCTCGTTGACGATGGCATAGCCTTTACCTTGCTGAAAGTCTAGAAAATGATAGGGAGAGCCGTATTCGCCGCGCTTGTAACGAAGGATTTCTCTTTTTATGACGGGGCGTCTTTGGTCTTGACCAACAATGAGGATATAAGTAACAAGGCGTTCTGTTTCCAGAATTTTCATACGAAACTTAAGTTCTATTTTTATGTCTTCTTTTTCTTTGCCTCGGGTGACAACTTCGTTAAACCCGCCTCGAACTTGTAAGGCTTGGCGAATGTTGTTTTTTAGGGCATCGCGTAGAAAGCCAAAGATATCAAATAGGGTGGACTTCCCTGAGCCATTGGCTCCAATAATGACGCAAAAGGCTGGGATATCTTCAATTTCTAAAGATTCAAAGAGACGATAGTTTTTGACTTTTATGGAAACGATATTCATATTCTAATCTCTGTTATTTTTATACTATACAAACATTTTTTCAGTAATCTTTGCTTAAAGTATTCGGTACGATTAAAGCCAATTTTTCCTTCGTTTTTATCGATCTTGTGCTCTGTCTAGGAACGCCTCCACCAGCGCTCTAGTACCCCATCTTAATGAAGATGCGGAAGCGTCAGGGGATCCGTGTCAACGTAGGAGCATTGGCACGATGACAGACGGACTTCAGCTTTACTCCCTCTTGTTCCGTTCCCACAGAAAGCTATCGTGGTCGAAGATAGACTGGCATTCGGTCGACGGGGTAAATTAGCAAATTTTGCTTCAGATTCTCCAGCGACGATCGCCCGTTCACCAGCTCCCAGGTAAAGTGCCGCAGCAGATACGCCAGCATCAGCGTTGATTCCAGCATGGCTAGATGTTCACCTAGACAGCGGTGCGGACCAGAGCCAAAATCAATCATCGGCGGCGGCGTGTGGTGGTCTTCGAGCCAGCGATCGGGCCTAAATTCGTGGGGGTCGGCGTAGGCATCAGGATCGCGCCCTGCCCCCAGCATTGACCAAAACAGACTTGTGCCAGCGGGCACTTCAAGGTCGTCTATGACCGTGTTTCGGGTCGTTGCCATTGAGGTTGTTCCCGACGCTACCGAGTACAGCCTGAGGGTTTCTTTGACTACGGCCTGGAGATAGCTCAGCTCCTTGATATTGGCCAGGCTAATCGTGTCCTGCTCCTGAAAGACGCGATCGACTGCGGCCTGCGCTTTCTCAAACACCGCTGGGTTCAGCGCCAGTTCGCCAACTGCCAAGGATAGCGTGTGAGCCGTGGTTTCTGTGCCCGCAATCAGCATTTCAGCAATTTCAGGCAGCAGGTTAGCGCGAGTGTAGCGGGGCTCTTTGGCCACAATATTGACCAGCATTGACTGCTGAAACAGCGGGCTAGCCTGCGCCAGAGCTGCTGGGTCGTCATCGCGCAGGCTTAGGGCTAGGTCAATGCGGGGCAGCAGAAAGTGCTCTAGATACCGGCGCGCGGCCCAGTAGTCTCTAGCGGACTGGGTGGGCAGATATTTTTGCCAGGTCTTTTCCCCCAGCGCAATTCGCAAAAACCGATAGGTCAACACCGCCATGGCGTCGTAGGTAGGCTCAATCTCCAGAGCCGGACCTTCAGGGCTGGGCTGATTAGGATCAACGGGAATGCCCAACACCAGAGCCGAGATCACTCGCATGGTCAGCTCCACAAACAGCGGGTCGACGGGCACCGGCTCGCTCGGGTTCGCTTTCAGCTTCGCCATGACCTGCTCGCAGGCCTGGTCAACCAAGGCCAGGTAGTGACTCACGCCGCTAGAGCTGAACTGTGGCGTCCAGGCTCGGCGTCGCCACTGCCATTCGGCTCCCTCTTGGCCGATCATAATTGGCCCCATGAGGTCGTTCCAGGCTCGCTGAGACTGGGCCGTGCGCACTAGGCTATCGTCGCGAACCCCTTGCACAATGGTGCGGTCGATCAGTTTGGCCTGGCTGAGCACCAGCACCGGAGTACTGGCCCAGTACACGTATTTGGGGCCAAGCGCTTGGGACCAGTTGAACAAGATTTTGAAGAGCTGACGATTTCTAACTGCCCCCAGTAGCTCAGGAATGTTGCCCAGCAGCCAGTGTCGAGCGGGCGAGGGTAGCGATCGCAACGACGCGTAGTGCTGCCGCCTGCGCCAGCGCTGCCAGCCTAGGGTACCGACACCCGCCGCAGTCACAGCTAACGGTAGTCCAGGCCAAACGAGAGACGGGATGATCTGAGCAGCTAACCACGGCATAGCGCTTGACCCCACTGGGTAACGATGGGCTGATTATAGGTGGATTAGGTCAATTGCCGTCTAGAGCTTGCTACTCGCCAGTTGTTGCAATCGCGTCCTATAGCTGCCCATTGCGACCGCGCACCACCTTTGAGATCGCCGCGATTAAACGCTCGGGCTCAATAGGTTTGGCAATGTGCTCTTGAAACCCCGCCGCGATCGCCTGCTTGTGATTGATCTCGCCTGCATAGGCCGTCAGGGCGATCGCCGACAGGTTGCCACCGTGGTCTGGCGGCAGTTTTCTCACCTGCTGCATCAGCATGTAGCCATCTCGATGGGGCATGCCAATGTCGCTGAGGAGCACGTCTGGCCTGAAAGCGGACAATACCGCGATTGCCTCATTGGCGCTGGCAGCGGCAATCACATTAGCTTCGTGAAGCTCCAGCAAAAAACAAAGGAACTCGCGGGTGCTGTCGTCATCGTCGACGACTAAAACCCGAACGCCGTTTAGTTCTCCGGGCAGTTTGAGCAAATCTCCGGGCAGCTCTGCGGGCAGCAGCGGCAGCTCAATCGCCTGAGCTGTTTGAGTCTGCAACATCAGCGGTATTCGAACGGTAAATTCGGCCCCTTGATCTTTGCCTAGGCTGCTGGCCCGCACGCGGCCGCCGTGTAGTTCTACCAGGTAGCAAACCAGGGCGAGGCCTAGCCCTAGGCCACCGAACTGCCGGGTTGTGGCCGCATCTTCTTGCCGAAACCGATCGAAGACGTGGGGCAGAAAGTTGGGATCAATGCCTTTACCCGTATCGCTAATCGTGAGCTGAGCGTAGAGAGGAGCCGTATACGTGGCCGTGTCGTCTCTGCTCGATTTGCGTCTCTCTACTCTGACCTGGGTCAAATAAACGTCAACGCGGCCTCCCTCTGGCGTAAATTTAACCGCATTAGACAGCAGGTTCCACACTACCTGCTGTAGCCGATCGGCATCGCCTGAAATGTGCCCCACTGGTTCAAGCCGCGTATTAATCTGAATTGACTTGGCTTCCGCCGCCAGCCGCACCGTTTCTAAGGCCGACTGAACGGTAGACGCTAGATCAACCCCCGTTGTGTTTAGGCTTAGCTTGCCCCGCAGCACCCGCGATACATCCAGCAGATCGTTAATGAGCTGAGCCTGCATGTGCGCGTTGCGTTCTATCACCTCGAGGGCATACTGCGTTTTTTGCTCGTTAAGCTGACGGCTGCGCAAGAGCTTGGCCCAGCCCATGATGGGGTTGAGCGGAGTGCGCAGTTCGTGGGAGACCACTGCCAAAAACTCGTCTTTGATGCGATTGGCGGCTTCGGCTTGTTCGCGCGCGGCTTGTTCAAGGGTCAAAAGCTGCTCGCGCTCTATTTCTACACGTTTTTGCTCGGTAATATCTAAGACCGTACCTACAAAGCGGAGGGGGCGGCCGCCCAGATCAAAATATGCTTGTCCCTTGGCCATAACCCAGCGTTCGATTTTATCTTGAAGGCCAACCATGCGATATTCTGCGCTGTACGTGCCGCCGCTGGCTGAGCTGAGCGATCGCCCCATCAGTTGTTCTAGCCGCTGGCGATCGTCGGGATGCAGCGCATCGAAAAAGATGTCAATGCTGGCGTCTGCCTCGGGGGGTAACCCAAAGATGGCTTTGCAGCCCGCGTCCCAAGTCAGTCTGTTAGTGAGTAGATCCCAGTCCCAGGTGCCCAACTGAGCCGACTCAATGGCCATACGCAGGCGGTCTTCACTCTTTCGTAGAGAAGTTTCTGCGTGCTTGCGATCGCTGATGTCGTTAACTCGCGCCACAAATCCTTCAACGACTCCTTGATCATTGAGCTGGGGTACATAGGTCGCGCTGATGTAGCG
>JBARUP010000263.1:0-15665 GCA_049645805.1 Nodosilinea sp. | reverse complement strand
GCCCCAGATTGAGGGGATGGAGCGGTACTCGGCGTTGGGAATCAGCGCCGCTTCGGCCTCACAGTCTTCGGGAGTGAAGTAAAGGTCGGTGCTAGCGGGCATCACCAGAGTTTGAGCCGTAATTGCCCCCATCGCGTTGATGTAATCACCTTGGTAAACGGGGTTATCGCCCACGTCGCAGCGCAGCCACGTATCGATCATAGCCAGCAGGTTGTGCGGGTCGCGCTGGCGGTAGCCAGCCTCCCAGCCGCGCAGAATATAATCTTCGAGCGAGTTGTAGCCCCAGGCTAAGTAGGGTTTGGCTCGGTAGTAGGCCTGTGAAGCCGCCCAGCTGGCGTAGATCTGGGCAAAGGTGTGAAAGCCGCGATCGGGCGTACTGTCAAAGCGATCGCCGTTCCAGGCCGGGTCGCTAGTAAGGGCAGCCCGCAGACTGTATAGAAAGATCTTGTTGTGGTCAGTGGTTTTGGCGGTGCCGCAGAGGGCAGCGAGGCGCTGCACCCGGTCTGGGTACAGCGCCCCCCAGTAGTAGCCCTGCTGCGCCCCCATTGACCAGCCGTAGACCAGAGCTAGCTGATCGATACCGAGTTCCTGAGTGATCAGAGCGTGCTGGGCACGCACGTTATCGTAGTGGGTGAAATAAACGCCGGGCCGAGCTGCAATCGGATCGTTGCTAGGCGAAGTCGAAAGGCCGTTGCCAAACATATTGACCATCACCACGCTCCAGCGGCGGGGGTCAAGAATGCCGCCGGGGCGCACCAGCCAGTCCACATCGGTGTGCTGTGCCCCATAGGAGGTGGGGTAAAGAATGATGTTGGAGCGATCGCGGTTCGGCTTACCATACACCTGGTACGCGACTAAAGCCTCAGGCAGCACCCCCCCGCACTGCAGCGGAAAGTCTTTCAGCACAAACCGTGTTGCCATGCCCACCCCTCTACAAAACGTCGATGATGAAATCGCGGTTAACCCGCACGTAGCCCTTCTCGACGCGCTCAAAGTACGGCTTTAGCTGCCTGTGGGCCATCGGCAGCGCCTGAAAGGGAATCGACGGATACAAATGATGCTCGGCGTGAAAGGGCATATTCCACATCAGCCAGCGCAGAGGCCAAAGCGTCAGCGTGGTGCGCGTATTGGCCAGCGGGTTATTGTCATTGGGACAGCCAGTGTGCTCAGCCAGCAGCACAAACCGCAGCAGCGGCTGACCCACCGCCAGCGGCAGCACCCAGTAGAGCAACAGAAACTCGGGATGCCCCAGCAGAGCAGAGGTCACGACGATACCAGCATAGGTCAAGAGCTGTAGCCGTACAGAGCGAACCACCTCAGCGCGAGCACTTTCAGGAATGTAGTAGCAGTCGTCTAAATAACCCAGGGCGATTCGACTGTAGCCACGTACCTTGCCAATCCACCAGGGAATGCCGCTGAGCTGCCAGAGGTAGTTGCTTAGGCTGACGGGCTTAGGATCATCTAATTCTGGGTCTTTGCCTGGAATCTGGGTGTATCGGTGGTGCCATTTGTGGTAGCGCCGATAGAACGTGCTGTTGTAGAACGAGAGCAGACCTGCTAACCAGGCCGCTCCGTCGTTGAGTTGGAGGTTAGCAAAGGCGGTGCGGTGACAGCTCTCGTGCACAGCGCAAAACATCAGCGCCAAACTTGCTCCGTACAGGACCAGGGCAGGCAGAGCGATCCCCAGCGGCGCAGTGGCCCACAGGTAGCCGCTAATGCTTATTACTCCTAGATGCCTCAAAAAACGACTAGTACCAGCCCAGTTTGACCGCTGGTTAAGGGTAGCTAAAGCCTCAGCAGACAGGACTTGGCGAGGTTGAACAGGCCGGGAGCTAGATTCGGCAGCAGGTGCAGTGTTTGTAAGCATGGTTGACGCTCTAGTAGAAAATGCCTAAGCAACATCAGATAATACAGAGGGGAAGCAGTCCGCCTGGAGCGTGTCAGCCTCCTACTAACTTGTTATAACAAGTTAGTCTATTATATTCAAGTGAAGGGTAATTACGCTACAGCCGCGCGTAGCCTCACCCATCAGTGTTTTTTGGACTATGTCAACTCCTCTTCACGTCAGTATTTCAGAGCAGCTGCGCCACCAGATCGAGTCGGGGGTATACACCTCTGGCGATCGCCTGCCCAGCGAGCACCAGCTGATGGAGGCCCACAGCGTTAGCCGCATTACCGCTCGCCAGGCGGTAGCCAATTTAGTTAGCCAGGGGCTGGCGATCGCCTACCGAGGCAAAGGCGTTTTTGTCACTCCTCAGAAGAAGGTCACCTACTCGCTCTCTAGCCCGCTAGTATTCTTGGCGCAGGACATGGCCCGCCAGGGCGTAGACTTTTCCTTCGAGAACATAATATTTGAATCTGCTGCTGCCCCAGCGGACGTAGCCGCAGCGCTAGACATCATTGAGGCATCACCAGTTTATCGACAGAAGAAACTCTTCCGCATGGATGGAGCTGCTGGAGCAATAGACGTGTCGTACTTAGTCGCTCACTTAGGAAACCAGTTTGGGGCGCTGCTGGAGCGGCAGATGACCTTTCCTACCCTAGCTGAGAATCGTATATCCATTGAGCATCTCGATGCCGTGATCGAGTGCACCCATGCCGACTACGACCTCAGCGGCTACCTAGACGTGCCCCTAGGTCACGCCCTGATGGTGTATCGCTACACAGCCTACTCTGACAACCAGCAGCCAGTGCTGCATGGGACCACAATCTCGCGGGCCGATCGGTTTTGCTACTCCCTCAGCACCCGCAGCAGGTGATTATCAGCATCGCTATACTGGCTACACACGGGTCACGACAGCGGCCCGCCGTATTCAGTGGAAAAGAGCTATGCAAAAGCAAGTATTGGCGGCGATCGCGCTGGCTAGCCTAAGTCTGAGCACTCTAGCGGCCCGTCCAGGACAGGCCGCCGAACGGGTGAGGCTAAACTATCGGGGCTTTAGCCGGACAGTACCCGTTGCCCTGCTCGAATTTTTAGCCGATACCGGCGAATCGACTGGTGTTTTAGGCGGGCTGCTTAATCAGGTGGGGCAAGCGGGCGAGCTGCGATCGATCCTAACCCGCCCGCTCGCTGCTGATCCTGTTATTCTCGATCGCTCCCTCAACAGCAGCCCTGGAGAATGGCTGCTCGACTACCTCGGCGCGTCGATTCACACCAGCGCTGGCGAGGCCGACCGCCAGGCGCTGCGGTCGGCCCTGGTGCTCTCCGCCAGCGATGACAAACAGGTTACGCTCTTGGAGGTGCTGCAAAACTACCCGACAGAAGAAGTTATTCTAGAAGGCGATCGCATTCAAGACTCTTTCAACCGTCTAGCCAGCTTTCTGCGCCCCTTCTCGATCTTTCTCTAGGGCTGTGCCCGAAAATGAGACCTATAGTTTCATCGCCAGCGCTTCGCCTCACCGCAGTATCAGCGGTTCAGTAAAGAATACGCCACCATTCCTACCACAATCGCTACGACTAGAAGCGTCAGCGGTTCAGGCTTAAATTCTGAGTCTTTGCTAGAGCGCGCAGCGTAGAAGAATGCGAAAAGCACAAACAGTACCACAACCAGATCAAGGCCAGTAAACACAGCGTTCTCTCCTATGGCCGACCGGAACCCAATGCTGACGATAGCAACAAAGCAGCCGCGCCGCTTCGTTTAATCACCTAGCTAACTCAGCATTTTAGTACTCTTAGCAAAAACTGAACTCTGAAATGACAACGCAGACCTTGAGTGGCACGGCGTTTTGTCTGCGGTTTCCCCGTGGAGCTCAGAACGTCCTCACCGTGACGCTGCATTGAACCTGAAACTTAAAGATGCCTGTGGCCCGGGTGAAACGCTGCATGTCCGAACTGCGACACCCTATATGCTGAGCCTAGGCTGATCAGCCGCATCTACAGCGCACTGCGGCTGATCAAGTCACGGGGGCGTTTCTTAATTAACGTTGGGTCAAGGTAGGTAATCGCCTCAGCGCACGACCGCACTCGCTCAATCGGCTCAAACACGTTCACCTGGTAGACAATCTGGTTGTCCCAGTCGAGAGCAGTAAGCCAGCCGCTGCGAGGATGATAGACGCCCGTGTCAATATCCAGCCAGCCTCGGCCAGCGACGATTTGGCCAGGGTCTACGCCAGGGAACGTAAACGTGATGGTGTGGCCCGTGATGATCAGCTTATCGGAGAAGAAAGGAGTCAGGCTGCTGTGAAAGGTTTCACGAATCCAGCACATTTCGTAGCTGCTTTGCTCGGTAATAGGCAGCATGGGGTTAACCCCGGCATGTACCAGCCACAAGTCACCTAAATCAATGTAGAGAGGCAGCTGCCGCAGCCAGCCTAGGTGGTCTTCGAGGGTGGCGGCAGAACCGTGGTAGCTGGTTAAGGTTGCCTGCCCGCCGCTAAAAATCCAGCCCTGTAGCGTGGGAGGATTGATTTTGCCGTCAACAAAGGTGTCAAGGATGAGCTGTTCATGATTACCGCGTACGCAGTTGGTGGCGTGGCGACGAATGAAGTCAACTACGTCAGCACTCTTGGGACCGCGATCGATCAAATCGCCAACGCAGTAAATCTCATCGTCAGAGTCGGGGTCGATTGCATCCCACAGCCTCTGTAAGCCGTCATAATGACCATGGATGTCGCCAATAAAAATTCTTCGGGGCATGGGGAAGGAACTCCGTTACTTCCATTATGCCTTAACCCCAAACTCAACTATCAGTTTTCCATAATGCTTGCGTAGGCCAAGACCGCTTGAGGCTGTGTTCTAGAACATCGATCACGAGTAGTACTTTCGCTAAAGGAGAATGCCTAGATTAGACACCAGATTACGTCTATTCTCGCTATCCTCAGGCATAATAAGGCCAGCCTAGAGTCATTTCCCCTATGAGTCGTTTGCGTCCTCGCAGCCTGCTGCCGATATCCTCTTCTATGCGTGTACCCCGGCGGCAGCAACGGTCTACCTCTTTACGACGGCTGGCTCGTCATACTCCGGCCTTTGAGATTAGCGCCCGGTTAGGAGTCAGCGTAGTTTTGGCTCTGGTGGCCGCAGCGTCGCTAGGGCGGCTAATTCCTCACCTGCAAGGTCAGGTGCAGCAGCTCGAAGCAGCCCGCGCAGAATTGACTCAGGCGGAAGCGGCCAATACCCGCCTGCGGTCAGATTTTGACCGTTCCTTTGATCCGGCCCAGGCGGAACGAGTTATTCAAGAACAAACGGGCTACCGCAGCCGCTTAGAGCGGCCGGTGGTATGGACAGATTGATCACTTCAGTCAGAAGACTACTACGGGTAGAAGGCCGTTGTCGGCAGCCCTAGCCCTTCTTCTAGCCCCATCATTAAGTTAAAGCACTGCACCGCCTGAGAAGCCTGACCTTTCATTAGGTTGTCGATCGCAGACATGACGATAACTCGCCCGGTGCGGGGGTCGGTCTCTAGGCCAATGTAGCAGCGGTTAGTGCCCCAGGCCCACTTAGTCTGGGGGTAGGTACCGTTGGGCAATACCGTTACCCAGGGGGAGGCACGGTAGAAGGCCTTGTAGATAGTGAGCAAATCGTCGCGCACTAGGCCAGGGTCGCGCAGGGTCGCGTAGATAGTCGCCAAAATGCCCCGCACCATTGGGATCAAGTGGGGCGTAAATTGCACAGTGACTTCGTGACGGGCCAGATGGGTGCAAATTTGTTCGATCTCAGGAGTATGACGGTGGTGGGCAACGCCGTAAGCTCCCAAAGAGTTACTGGCCTCAGCCAGCAGCATACCGGTCTTAGCCACTCGGCCACCACCTGAGGTGCCTGATTTGGCATCAATGATTAGGGTTTCAGGCTGGGCCAGGCCCTGCTTGAGGAGAGGAGCAATACCCAGCAGGCTAGCGGTAGGGTAGCAGCCAGGGCAGCCCACTAGGCGAGCGTCGCGAATGCGATCGCGGAAAAGCTCTGGCAGACCATACACGGCCTCAGCAACGGTGTCTTTGTCGGCGCGATCGCCGCCATACCACGATTGATAGGTGTTTAAATCTTCAAAGCGATAGTCAGCCGATAGATCGAGCACCCGGCAGCCCCGCTCCAGCAGGGTAGGAGCCATGGTGCAGGCCAGCCCGTTAGGCAACGACAGAAACACGGCCTGGCAGCGACTTGCGATCGCGCTCAAATCAACCGCTTCTACGGTCAAATTTACAGAGCCTGCCAAGTGAGGATAAATATCGGTGTAAGGCTTCCCGGCACTGCTATCGCCCCCTAAGTACACCAGCTCCGCGTTAGGATGCTGACTGAGCAGCCGTACCAGCTGCACCCCTCCATAGCCCGACGCGCCCACAATACCAACCTTAATTTTCTCTGCTGATGACTCGCTCATGGTTCTAGGGCTGGCTATGGTGCGGGGTAGGGTATAGCCAATCAATGAGGGTGCTTACTAACCGCGTTAGCACGCCCCTTTCGATCAGCACTGTAATAGTAAACCAGTAATCTCAGATCAACATGGTTGTTTGGGATGCCATAGGCCGCGCTGAGAAATGCGTCTACCCATACTCAGCCGCAGCAGGTGAAGCACAGGCGGTAAAGCTAGAATTTTAAGCATAGACGTACTTTATACAGGCTAGCCCCACCGTGCTCGACCCAACCTCGGAGTTGCCCGCAGCTGTCGGCCCGCTCTCCGACTTTCAGTTTGACTCCATCGAATCGGCGCTACACGACTTGGCCGCCGGGAAGTCAATCGTGGTGGTAGACGACGAAAATCGCGAGAACGAGGGCGACGTGATCTGCGCAGCCCAGTTTGCCACTCCAGACAACATCAACTTTATGGCGGTGGAAGCGCGGGGGCTGATCTGCTTAGCGATGACGGGCGATCGCCTTGACAGACTTGACCTGCCGCTGATGGTCAGCCCCAGCGCCTTTGAGGACGAAAACGAGCAAACCGCCTTTACCGTCAGCATTGATGCCGCCCTAAGCTGGGGAGTAACCACAGGCATTTCTGCTGAGGATCGCGCCCGCACTATTCAGGTGGCTATTAACCCCAACGCCCGCCCCAGCGATCTGCGCCGACCGGGGCATATCTTTCCGCTGCGGGCAAAGGACGGCGGTGTCTTGAAGCGGGCGGGTCATACCGAGGCGGGAGTTGATCTGGCCCGTCTTGCCGGGCTTTACCCGGCGGGGGTAATCTGCGAAATTCAAAATCCCGACGGCTCTATGGCGCGCCTGCCAGAGCTAATCGACTACGCCAAAACCTTTGACCTCAAGCTCATCAGCATTGCTGACCTGATTCGCTACCGACTTCAGCACGAGCGCTTTGTGCAGCGCGAAGCGGTAGCTAGCCTGCCGACCCAGTTCGGCCAGTTTGACATCTACGCCTACCGCAACCTGCTTGATGGCTCAGAGCATGTGGCTATGGTTAAGGGCGACCCCGCCACCTTTGCTAACCAGCCAGTGATGGTGCGCGTCCACTCCGAGTGCCTGACCGGCGATGCTTTTGGCTCGCTGCGCTGCGACTGCCGGATGCAGCTTCAGGCGGCGCTAAAAATGATTGAGTCTGCCGGGCGTGGGGTTGTCGTTTATCTGCGCCAAGAGGGGCGCGGTATTGGTCTGGTCAACAAGCTCAAAGCCTACTCGCTGCAAGATATGGGCCTTGACACAGTAGAGGCCAATGAAAAGCTGGGTCTGCCCGTCGATCAGCGCAACTATGGTATCGGGGCACAAATCCTCAACGACATTGGGGTCAAGCAGTTTTGCCTAATCACCAACAATCCCCGCAAGATCGCGGGCATCAAAGGTTACGAACTAGACATGGTCAGCCGAGTTCCCCTCATCATTGAGGCCACCGACTACAACTCGGGCTATCTGGCCACTAAAGCCAAAAAGCTGGGCCATTTGCTAATTCAGACCTACTTAGTCACAGTGGCGATGCACTGGCGCGGCGGCGACCTGTCGGTACAAGACAGCTACCCGAGGCTAGAGAACCTGCGAGAGCTAGCCCACAGCCAGGGACTGCTGCTGCAAGAGGAGGCCCGCCCAGTGGCGGCGGCGCTATTTAGCCAGCCCCACCTAATCGTTAGTCTGGGGCTCGACACGCCCCAAGCGCCCGAAACCGAGTTCTGGTATCGCGACTGTGACCAGCCACAGATGCATGTGATCGCCACCCTGCTCGACAAACTTGCCGCCTGGCCTGATATTGACCAGCTGGCGTTTTTGATCTCCGGCGGCAGCGACCCCTTCAGCGGCTTGCAGGTGGGGCTCGACCGCCAGGTCTTTCACCACGACACGGTGCCAACCCCCGAAACAGTCAAACCCTCCGACCTCTGCGGCAGTCTGGAAAGCCAGCGGATTTACGTCTTCTCTAGCCATGTTCCCAAAGATTAGTTCAGTGTGGTCTGAAGCTAAAGTTGTGCAAAGGTTTTCTAGATACATCTCAATTTTGTGCGCCATCCAGCAACACCGTGTTTTCTACATCGGTCGCCCTGGATCAAGGTGATCCAATGCCTTCAACACGGCACTCACATCCATCGACAGGTACTCGCCAAGGCGGAGGATGTTGTTGACCTGGGCGCGGCTGTCGGGACCGAGGGGATTTCTAGCTGCTGCCGCCTGCTGAAGCAAGGCAAATACCTGGCGGTTGAGGTGTTGGTAGTAGAGCTCTTGGGGGCGTTCGAGGGAGAGACCAAGGTTGAGCCTTTGGCCTAGATTTACTAACCGTCCCAGCCAGTCCACATCGGCAGCCAGGGATGCGGTTAGATCGCATTTTAATATTTGCCATACCGATCGCCCAATCAGCCGCTCCAGCATAGGCCTAGCCGCCGCCAAAGAAAGTGAGGCACTACAGGTACTGGCTTCGGTGGCGATCGCCTCCAGCTCGTTCAGGTAAACTTCGCCCTGACACAGAGGACTTGCAGCGAGATCGCTGGTTTCACGTTCTAGGGACCGCAGCACCTCCATTGCTCTGTGGCTAAGAGCGATATCGGCGGCAACCTGAAGCTCGCTAGGCACGGGCAGGCCGTCGCGGTGGAAGGCGCGCAGCACGCCGTAATTGTCGCGGTAGACCTGGGCATAGAGCTGGTCAAGGCAGAGCAGAGTGTCTTGGCAAAGCAGCCCCATCATCCGGTGGCGCTCCTCGGGGAACAGGTCTTGCAGGCCGTAGGTACGGGGGCCAAAGGTTTTGCTAATGGTCAAAACGACCTGGGCGACGCTGGCCTGGGCCAGGCTCTCAAAGGCATCTGCTTTGGCGCGGGCGTAGTCGAGGCGCGACTGTAGAGGGGTAATGCCGCAGTGGACGTCCCAGCCGCCTAAGTGCACGACGGCAAAGGCCAGGCTCAAGCTTTCGCGGGTAATGGCAGAGGTGATGTTGACCTGACCCACAGCCAGACACATGGTGCCCATGCGCTGGCGGCAGTAGTCATGCTGCTCAACGGTGTAGCCGTAGACGGTTTGCTCTCGGTGATAGTCGGTAAACAGCGACCCCATAGCGTAGTGGGCGACCACCTGCTCTGGCGAAACGCAGGAAGGCTTTACGAGGCGCTCGTAGACTCCGGCCCCGCTGCCAAACTCACCGACGTTGCTGGGAGCCTGACCCAGGCGCTCGACAAACTCAGGCTCTAGGGCCAGCCCGGCCACTTCCTCAGCCAGCTCGATGGCGCGGGCGGCGTAGCGCAGCAGCTGAGTGCCCTCTGGGCGCGAAAGTTCCTCAAAGAACCAGCCGCAGCTGGTGTACATGAGCAGGGCGTGGCGCTGCATTTCGAGCAGCTGTAGGACAGTAGTGCGCTTAGTAGCAGAGAGCTTGCGCGTTTGGTGAGCGGCAAAGAAGGCGTCGAGGCTGTCATCGCTGCGATCGCCGATCACGGCTACATAGGCATCTCTTGCTGCCCAGGGGTCGTGCAGCAAAGGAGCCGCGTGCTGTTCGTAGACGGCGACCAGCCGATCGCGCAGCCAGTCTAGGCTGTCGCGCAGGGGGCGTCGCCACTGCTGGTGCCACTCACCGCCGCCGCCACAGCCGCAGTTATGCTGCCAGCGATCGACCCCATGGGAGCAGCTCCAGGCGGTAACGGGCTTAAGCTCAGCTTCCCAAGTGGGGGGATGGGTTGCCAGGTAGTGGGCGTAGTTGGTTACCGTCCAGCCCTGGCGCGGGAACTCTTCGGTGACAGCGTAGGCTAAAGCCTTTTCGGCTCCTCCTCGGTGGTGGCCAAAGGTTTCGCCATCAGTAGCTACCGAAATTAGCTGAAAGGGCCGGTGATCCCCGTGGATGGCCTGGCCAACTCGTCCGGCAAAGTGCTGAGACGAACTCAGCACATCGTTAAAGCCCATGTCCCGCGAGATCGGGCCGTCATAGAAAAAGATATCGACGTAGCGGCTAGGGTCGGGGCTGCCGTCAGCGTGCTTTAGAAAGCAGCGGTAGGGGCGGCTGGGATCGATTTGGCCGCCGCCTACTTCCTGCCAGACATCGCGATTACCGTTGTAGCTGACTAACGGGCGACAGCGCTGCGCCTGGGAAGGAGCCAGGATCGTAAACGTGATCCCCTCGGCGTGAAGCACGTCTAGGGTGGGGTAGTCGATCGCGGTTTCAGCCAGCCAGATGCCCTCGGGCTGGCGACCAAAGCGGCGGCGGAAGTCCTCAATACCCCAGCGTACCTGGGTGATTTTGTCTCGCTGATTGGCCAGGGGCAGAATAATGTGGTTATACACCTGGGCGATCGCGTTGCCGTGGCCACTCAGCCGCTGGCAGCTGTTGCGATCGGCATCGAGAATGCGCTGGTAGGTCTCTAGGTCGTAGCGCTCCATCCAGCTCAGCAGGGTGGGGCCGAGGTTAAAGCTGATGTACTCAAAGGTATTAACAATGCGAACTACTTCGCCGCGATCGTTGAGAATGCGGGCGTAGGCATTGGGGCGGTAGCACTGGTGGTGAATGCGCTCGTTCCAGTTGTGGTAGGGGGCAGCGCTGGTCTGCTTTTCGATCGCATCTAGGTAAGGATTCTCCCTAGGAGGCTGGTAGAAGTGGCCGTGAACGCAGACAAACACCCCAGTGCTCACAGCGGGGATCAGCCCGTCACTGGGGCAATCGTAAACAGCCGCGATCGCTGAAGGTGTCTGCAATGCAGAGTGCCGTGATGAATCAGCCATAGGAAGATGGATAAATTGGGTGAGAAAACGACCGGGATAGGCCGCAGGCCCAAACAAGACCATGCAGCAGCTCAGAATCGTAGATGAGACAAAATCTAAAAGCCGGGGATCAGTTCCCTAAGCGGTATGGAGGGGGTTAGGATGCAGTCTGAGCATAAGAATTAACGCCTGGGGATCGCACGGGTGCTTCGAGCAACAGGGGCAATTTCTTCAGCAGGGAGAGTGGGGCCGAGCGTTAATGATCTCGACTGATTTTAACGCCCTTTTCGCTGAAAAGGCGGGAGCGCTTAATCTCCGTTGATGTTTCGCAAATGTTGTTGGGCCGAAACCTATACCCCGATTCACCCTTTCCTCTCAGAAGGGACTGCGTGCTGGTGTAGCCTTAGGCCCCCACTCCCCCCCCGCCCTGAGGCAGCATCACCGTCACCCTTGTGCCCTCGTCCGGCTGACTGACCACAGCAATATGGCCCCGGTGGGTATCGACGATCACCTTTGCGATCGCTAGCCCTAGGCCTGTACCCTGTTCGCCGCTGCGCAGGCGAGATGGATCGGCCCGATAGAAGCGATCGAACGCGTGGGCCAAAGCCACCTCATCCATCCCCTTGCCGGTATCCTGCACTATTACCTGCACCCCTGGCTGACCCTGGTGTTTGATGGGCTTGGCTATCACGGTAACAGTACCGCCGTCGGGGGTGTACTGCACCGCGTTGCTAATCAGATTAGTGAAGAGTCGAGTAAGCTGGCTGGGATCGCCCAGAATCGTGGAGCTAGCTGTAGGGGCCGTGAGTACTTTCGGGCTGTCAGCGCGCTGTTTTTCTAAAACATCCGAGGAAGCTTCAACCCGCAGGGTAATTTGGCGTTCAGCAGCCATCACCTGCTGTTCTTCGACTACCTCTTCTAGCAGTCCCTCCAGGCTAAGCGAAGCCGGGGTGAGGGCAATCAACCCGCTCTCCTGACGAGCCAGAAACAGCAGATCGTCCACTAGTCGCCCCAGCCGCCGGGTCAGCCGCTCGATGACCTGAAACTGCTTCTGCTGAATATCGACGTTGGGGTCGGGGTCTGATAGCGCTACCTGGGCGTTGGTTTGGATCACCGCGATCGGGTTGCGCAGCTCGTGGGAAGCATCGGCAGTGAACTGCTTCAGCTGCTGATACGAGTCGCGCACCGGGGCCATGGCAATCCCCGAGAGCAGCCAGCCAATGGCCGCCACTGCCGCCACCATAAGGCTAGTGCCCAGGGCCAAATCTACGATTAGTCGGCGGCTGGGCTTAGTTACCTCAAACCACGGGTGACTAACCCGCAGGTAGCCCAGCACCTGCCCACTGGCCTGCACCCGCTCAGTTACCTGGCGAAAGACGGCTTCTTGCGACCCCCGCACCGTTTCCCCCGCCGGGTTGACGTGCAGGGGTATGGGCAGCACTTCCGACAGTGTGGACCACAGCAGATGACCATCTGAACCAAACCACTCCAGGTCGATGTGATCGTCCTCGACGGCGCGGGCATTATTGCGAAAGCTAGCTTCTACGTTCACCCGCAGGGGCGGGCCACCACCATCCACGCTGGCAAAGATACGTTCTTGGCCCACAGCGGGTTCTATAACGAGCGATCGCTCGACGATTTCCACTACGTGATTCAGCGTGTCATCGACGCGTTCCACTAGGGTAGTGCGCACGTAGAGGTAAAAGCCGCTGGCAAACAGCAGCAGCAGCACTGCCGTTACCGCCGTATACCAAAGCGCCAGCCGCCGCCGCGTCGCCTGAAACATAGTCCCGCTCAACAGTAGTGTTTGCTATGACCTAGCTGCAGCCAGCCTGCCGTTTCCCTCTCCGCCCACTGCCGGAGTGGGCTACTTCATCGAACAAAGCCGCACCCTTGGTTAGCGCAGCACCGTCAGACTTTTTCGCCGACGAACTCGAGAAAGCCTGGCCAGCCAGAGTCAGTCATAACGCAGATCGCCTTGGTGGGGACAACTTTTACAAGCCTTACAACTCGTCCTTAATGGCGGCATCAAAGGCTACCCTGGCAATGAAAGCTCCCCAGAGTTTACCGTGGCCAAAACCTCTTCAGCAAAAAACAGGCGATCGCAGCGGCGAGGTAAACCAACAAAAGCCGAAGCGCCTGCTCTCAGCCGCAAAGAAGCGCGGGCTAAGAAGCGCCAGGCTAAGAAGGCTCGCAAAGCGCTGATTCAGTATCTAGCGGCGACGCTGTTTATAGCGGGGCTAGTGGGGGTGCTGCTGGCGCTAGTGGGAGAACCCAGGCGGGGGCTGGCGGCGGTGGTGGCGATCGCCTGCCTGCTCCTGTCTTTTAAATACCCGCGCCAGGCCATCTACGGGCTGATTATCTACGTGCCCTTTAGCGGTACGGTGACTTACGCCCTGGGGGGCAGCAGCCTTTTGCAGCTAGCCAAAGATGCTATCTACATTCCGGCGCTGATCGGAGTCATCCAGTTCTGCCGCCGCACCCGGCAGCCGCTGATTGTTCCGCAAACGATCAAAATTCCGCTGCTGGGGCTGCTGGTGCTGTGCGGCCTGACTCTGCTTGTAGTCAACGGCGGGCAGCAGCTGAATGCGGCAGGGGACGAAGTGCCTATTCTCCTTGGCGTGCTGGGGCTAAAGGTACTGATTGGCTACGTGCTGATCATTCCGTGTGTTTACTATCTGCTGCGCGATCGCGAAGATGTCTACTTTCTGCTGCGCCTGCAAGTAGCGCTAATTTTGGTCTGCTGCGGGCTGGGGTTCGTGCAGTTTTTGATGCTCAAGACCGGCCTTTGCCAGGGCACCGTTGGCCAGGGTGAAGACCTGTTTAAAGCCTCGCTAGATGCCCGGTGCTTTGTGGGTGGTTCGCTGCTGTACAGCCCGTCCCAGAGCCAGATTCGTCTACCCGGTACCTTTAATGCGCCGTGGCAGTGGGGATGGTTTCTCATTTCTGGCAGTTTTTTCGCCTTTGGCACGGCCTTTAGCGATCGCAGCCCTTTCTGGCGCACTGTAGGTTTGGTGTCCCTGGCGGCGGTGGGAATAATGGCAGTGGTGTCGGGCCAGCGCATTGCCCTGGCGCTGGTGCCTACAACCATTGTGGGATTGTTGATTCTGACCGGGCAGATCGCTAACCTCGAGCGCTTTTTGCCCATTGGCATCGGCCTAGCGCTCATTCTCGGCGTGCTTGTGGCCCAAAACCCAGAGGTTGTTAACGAAAGGTGGGCCAGCTTCGAGAGCCGCTGGAGCGCGTCTCCCCCCCACGAGTTTATGGCGCAGCAGTTTGACTGGGCACAAAAACAGCAGCAGGGTATCTTAGGTCGCGGAGTGGGTCGCGCCACCAATTCTGCCCGCATTTTCGGCAAGACAGAGCTGGTCGAAACCTACCACGCCAAGCTGCTGTACGAAATTGGCCCCATCGGGCTGCTGGCGACCCTGGTGCTTTACCTAACCCTCACCGTGGCCACGTTCAGAGCATACCGCTCGATTAAAGACCCCAACCTGCGCGGCTACGGCGCGTCGATGTGGGTATTTGTGCTGTTTATTAGCATCTTTCCCTACTATTATCCACTGGATGTGGATCCGGTGAACGTCTATTACTGGCTGGCAGCGGGCATTGTGCTAAAGCTGCCCGAAATCGACCGGCGCGATCGCCTGCAGCAGAAGCTTGAGGACCGCCACCAAAAACTTACCAGGCGCGAGCAAAAGCAGCTCCAGCAGCAGAAAACTGTCGTTTTTGAGTAAACCTGCTTGGCTACCGGTTTGGCCTTAACTGGTGACGATCGTGGTAAAACTCAGAAAAAGCACTTATTGAAGAGTATAGTACGTCTGAACCAGGATAAACTATACTCTCCCCAGCAGCAGTTCCTACGGAGAAGGCTTAATGGCACAGGTTAAGAGCAATAGCGCGGTTGCAGAAGCAGACACCCAGGAAATTTTGAACACAGATAGTCCGGTTATGGCAGCTGATGACGACAAAGATATCGCTACAGAAGCCGTTGATCCTGACCAGATTGACGATTTATTTAAGGATCTAAAATCTCTGCTCAGCACCGTAGAGAAGCTGCAAAAGGCTCGCCAGGACGTAGGCGATATCAAACCTCTGATTCTGCGGCTGCTCGATGGCGAACTGCTGTCGGGTGATGACTTGGAGGAACTGCGGGGTGGCGTTAGCGGCTTGTCCAAGCTGCTGAAACTCTACGGCGACTATCAGAGTGCCCTAGAGCGCGCCCAGCCCGCCCGAGGCATTTTAGATCAGCTGCTTAAATCGTAACAACTTGTAGGGTGCCATTAGGGGGTCCCTAAATCACACCATCAACAAAACAGGCTGCGCTCCGCAACTGGGGCGATATAACCTCGGGCGATCGCGCTACCGATCTAGCCGCAGTGTGGATGCTGTTTGAGAATGTAGATGCCCGGCGAGAGATGATCGCGGCCTACGGTGGTGTTTCTGACCCTACCCTACAGCGAGCCGAGGGCTAGGCTATTTTCTTTGGCGTGGTGCTGCTGGATACGGGATTGATAGATCACCCCCGGCACGCTGTGATCGGCGAGCGAACCCTGCGGCGCGTTGCTCAAGATGGAGCGAATCGCCCTTAGTTCAAAATCCCCACCGCGAAAATCCTAGTTACCCG
>JBARUP010000262.1:0-3079 GCA_049645805.1 Nodosilinea sp. | reverse complement strand
GGCGGGCCTCTGAAAGCGTTGCAATATTTGGTTTTCAAGGTTCGGTTGCGCGAACCCTCCAATAGTAGCACTTTCACCTTCCAAAAACAGACTGGAGATGTTGTAGCCAAAAGCGTCAAACCACCTGAAATCAACACCTACAGACATTGCGCGGACCTTAAACTAAACCAAAGGCTGCGAAACCAGCGCGTATTCAGCGTTGTGGGGATTATGAAGCGCGATCGCACCTCAACACCCGCCCACTCGCGCCAGCCTGTTAGGCAAAAAATATGGTGTCATCGCGCACTGCTTCACCACCAATGCGTTCTACCTTTCGCTGACAGCACTCACAGAGAAAGTAGAAGCGAACGCTGTCAGTTTCAGACTTAATGAGTTTACTAAGCCGGTTTCGCAGTTTAGCGTACTGGGTAGTGGTCAAGCTGCATTCAAACACGCTGAACTGCATCCACTGGCCGTAGGATGACAGCACTTTATGAATTTTGGTGCGGCGTTTGTCTTCAGAAATATCGTAGGTGACGACAACGTGCATAGCTATTGAGCTTTAAGTTTTGAACTAATTTCGGACGAAGAGAACTCAAAATTAAGAACTAAGAACTCATCACCACTACTTCAAAACCAGCGGTGGATACTGCTCAGTCTCGCCCATTAGGTATTTGGCCAGCAGACGAGCCTGAATCTCAAAGGCTTCTTGGTAGGTACACTGCCGACCCATAACAGGATGTTTGAATTTGGACTGTTTCTTTTGCTCGTAGAGGCGAAGGAACGTACGGCGACCGTCATCGGTTAGCGACACCGCATGACTTACGGGTTCGTCTGAGAAATCGCTGGAAGTAATTGCTTTACGGTTGATGGCTGAGAGCACCATGGCATCTACCACCAGAGGGCGAAACTCTTCCATTAGGTCGAGCGCTAGGGAGGGGCGACCATAGCGCTGGGTGTGGAGGTAGCCTAGGTAGGGGTCGAATCCGACGATGTTAATCGCGCCTTGAATGTCATGAGTGAGCAGAGCATAGCCAAAGCTGAGCAGAGCATTGACCGGGTCAGTAGGTGGGCGGCGGGAGCGGGTTTTGAAGCTAAAGTCACCATTGCGAATGAGGCGGCCAAACTGGCTAAAGTAGGCGGCGCTGCCCGCTCCCTCTAACCCCCGCAGAGCATCAATGATGAAAGTTTGGTCGATGGGCCGAATAGCCTGCTCCAGCCGGGTGATGCCTGACTCTAGGCCGCCGATGTCTTCTCGCTGAGCACGCAGCAGCATAGCGCGATAGTTTTTAAGCTTGCCGCGAATGAAGCCCTGGACGGCATGAATAGAGCGCTCCGTTTCGCCAGCAGCCTGCCACTGGGCCGATCGCACAAAAATATTTTTATTTAGCTCGGGCTCTAGCCGCCCCAGAAACCGCCCGGTGCCGGTCATAAAGCTGAGCGGAATTTTGCGCTCTAGCAGCTCAATTAGGGCAGCAGGCGAAACGGTAGCTCGACCCAGCACCACTACCCCATCAACTTTGATTAGAGGGACATCGAGCAAGGTTTCTTTTTGGGCACGCACCCGCAGGCGTTCGTCGGTTTTGCCAATAAAGGCGTCGTCGGTGGAAATATAGACGGTTCCCATTTTGTAGAGTCTCTGGCGTTGAGGATTTGAGTGATGAGCTTTCAGTCGCTTTCTCGGTAGCGCCCCACTTTTTGCGCCGCCTGGGGCAGGCACTGGGCGTAGAGGCTACAGCCCCGACAGCGTTTGGTATAGACAGGAGATGGCATGGTGCCGGTGTGGAGCAGGGTTTTGACGGCGGCGATGGTGGCGATCGCGGTTTTCCTTAGCTCTGTTGTAATCTCCACAGGCTGGCGCTGGTGCGACTGGGCGTAGTAGACAAAGCCCTGGGTGATGGTGGTGCCGGTCATGTCTTCGAGGCAGAGGGCCTGGGCGCAGACCTGGAGCGCGTCGTTGTCGAAGTTGCCCCGGTGGCCGCGCTTGTACTCAATGGGGTAGAGCTGGCCGCTGCTCTCTTCGATCAGATCAGATTTACCGATCAGACCGTAGCGATCGCTCTTGAGCCAGATAGCCCGCACCTGCCAGGTATCTTCGCGGTGGCTGCTGCCTAGGGTATGGACGCGATCGTGCAGACCGGTGCCTTCGAGGGTGTACTGGTTGTCAATGAACTCTCCGGCGCAGAACATGCGCCAGCAGCGGTGGGGGCAGTAGGCGTACTGGTTGAGGGCAGCGATGGGAACGTAGTCAATCAAAACTAGGTCCTCCTACACATTCCCATTCCCATGGGCGTCTTTCGCCCTACTCCGGCGTAGAGGGCAAAATCGGCTAGGGTATTGAGCTGTTTGATGGTGGCGCGATCGCGGCTGCCAAGAACCTGAAAGGTGACCTTGCCGACGCAGCCCGCGAACTGGTTGGCGGGGTTAACTTTGGCTCCGGTGTGCTGAAACTGGACGCGGGGATCTTGGACAATCTCGGTACGAATATCGAAGTAGCTGGGCTGAATAGTCTCTAGGATGCCTGTGGGAAACTCAATACCGCTGTGGTGGTTCCAGCGGCGCAGCAGGCTGCCAAAGACGCTGACGGGGGTGGGTAGGGCCGTATCATAGCTGCCCTGGCGAAAGGCGGTGGGGGTGCAGAACTGGAGGGTGAGCTTGCGATCGCTTTCAGAAGCCCGGTCGTAAAGCTGAGGGTAATTGCAAAAGTTGGCCCAGGGCTGGGTGCTCTGAGGCGTGCCAAGGATGCTGGTGATGTGCAGGTCGGCTGGGCCGAGGTGCCAGGGCTGGTTGGGGTTAAGGTTGAGCCAGAGCTGGCTGAGGTGGCCAAAGAGGCGATCGTCAAGCAGTGAGATGCGCCACCAGCAGGGGGTCGATGGGGAAATGGGGTGGGGATGGTGCCAGTTTAGGGTAGACCCATCGACCCATCGACTCTTTTGCAAAGGGCTTAGCGTAAAGGCTTTATTCCCCGCGTTAGCGTGGAGCTGACTGCCCATGGCGGCATCGACGGAGCTGACGAGGCTGAGAAAAAGAGCGTGGAGGTGCTTGCCAGTGGTGAAGCCGGGGGGAATAGGTGACTCGGGCAGGAGGTTGAGAACGAGGC
>JBARUP010000261.1:0-5208 GCA_049645805.1 Nodosilinea sp. | reverse complement strand
TCTCTCCAGTCACTTCAGATTGCTCGCACTCATCTATCCCAGGCCGGACGACAGCATCTCGTCTCTCGTCTGCGCTCCCTGCCCGCCACCCTGCGAGAGCGCCTCAAGCGCCCCGACCTGCGGCGTACGCCAACGCTGCTGCAGATGGAGGCAGTCGAGTGCGGCGCGGCGGCGCTGGGCATGATTTTGGGCTACCACGGTCGCACGGTGGCCCTAGCCGAGCTGCGCCAGTCCTGCGGCGTTTCCCGCGACGGCAGCAAAGCGTCTAACTTACTCAATGCGGCGCGGCTGTATCAGCTTCAGGGCAAAGGTTTCAAGGCCAACCTGCAATCGCTGCAGGCGATCGCGCGGCCCTACATTGTATTTTGGAACTTTAACCACTTCTTGGTTGTAGAAGGGTTTCACCGCCAGCAGGTATACCTAAACGACCCGGCAACTGGGCCAAGGCGGGTATCGCTGGCCGAATTCAGCGAGGGGTTTACCGGCGTGGTGCTGACCTTCAAGCCCGATGCCGAGTTTGAGCCCGGTGGAGAAAGCCGAAACCTAATGCGATCGCTGCGGCAGCGCCTCGATGGCTCCCTGCGAGCGCTGGCGTTTTGTTTGATAGCGGGGCTGCTGCTGGTGCTGCCCGGCCTGGCGATGCCCGCCTTCTCCCAGATCTTTATCGACCAGGTTTTGATTCAGGGCCGCGATGGCTGGCTGCGGCCGCTGATTTTGGCCATGGCGATTACGGCGGTGCTGAGCGGGCTGCTGACCCGGCTGCAGCTGCAAATTTTGCGGCGGCTGCGGATCAAGCTGTCGATGAGCATGGCCAGCGGCTTTTTGTGGCACATTCTGCACCTGCCCGTGAGCTTTTACGACCAGCGCTTTGCCGGAGAAATCAGCAACCGCATCAAGCTCAATGACCGGCTAGCCGGGCTGCTGTCGGGGGAGCTGGCCACCACGGCTATTTCCGCCGTCATGGTAGTGTTCTACGGCATTGTGATGTGGCTGTACGACCCGGTGCTGACGATGATTGGCGTGGGTTCGGTGGGCATAAACTTGCTGGCGCTGCGCTGGGTTAGCCGCCTCAAAGCTGATACCAACACGCGGCTGATGCAGGAGCAGGGCAAAGTAGGCGGCGTGGCGATCGCGGGCCTCCAGAGTATTGAAACTCTCAAAGCCTCGGGGTTAGAGTCTGACTTCTTTAACCGCTGGGCCGGGTACTACGCCAAATCCCTCAACGCGCGTCAGGACATGGACAGCCTCAACCAGCGCCTCGGCACCCTGCCCGCCTTTTTGTCTGGGCTCAGCTCTATGCTGCTGCTGGCCATTGGCGGTTTTCGCGTTATTGACGGTCCCCTCAGCATCGGTATGCTGGTTGCCTTTCAGTCGCTGATTCAGCAGTTTATGCAGCCCGTCAACCAGATCCTGCGGCTGGCCGGAGATGCCCAAGAGCTGGGCGGCACCCTCGACCGCCTTGACGACGTGCTGCAAAACCCCACCGACCCCGGACTCTCAACCCGCTCTCTGAGCGGAGTCGCTGGCATGGCATTGCCGAGCGCCCCTAAACTACAGGGCTTTCTAGACCTTCACAACCTCACCTTCGGCTACAACCGCAGCGCTCCGCCGCTGATCGAAAACTTCAGCCTGTCTCTCAAGCCGGGGCAGCGGGTTGCCCTAGTTGGCGGCAGCGGCAGCGGTAAATCTACCGTAGCCAAGCTGGTGTGCGGTCTGTACCAGCCCTGGTCTGGCAACATCTGCTTTGACGGGCAGGTGCGATCGCAGGTGCCTCGCCCTGTTTTGGTCAACTCCCTGGCCATGATCGAGCAAGACGTGCTGCTGTTTGCGGGCAGCGTTCGCGACAACCTGACTCTCTGGGACACCACTATTCCCGAGGCCAATCTGGTTCAGGCCTGCCGGGATGCCGCCATTCACGATGTGGTGCTGTCCATGCCGGGGGGCTACAACGCCGAACTGCTTGAAGGGGCGGCTAACCTCAGCGGCGGCCAGCGCCAGCGCCTCGAAATCGCCCGCGCCCTCGTCAACGACCCCACTCTCCTGGTTATGGACGAGGCCACCAGCGCCCTCGACACCGAAACCGAGCGCACCATCGACTACAACCTGAGGCTGCGCGGCTGCACCTGCCTAATCGTTGCTCACCGCCTCAGCACCATCCGCGACTGCGACGAAATCATCGTCATGCACCACGGCAAAATTGCCCAGCGCGGCAGTCACGACCAGCTGCGCCAGCAGGACGGCCGCTATCTGGAGCTGATTCGTAGCGAAGGTGGATCGCTGGAATAAGGATGAAGGCAGAAGGATGAAGGCAGAAGGATGAAGGATGAAGGATGAAGGATGAAGGATGAAGGATGAAGGCAGAAGGATGAAGGCAGAAGGATGAAGAGTTCGATACCACTAAATTCTATTCACTTAGTTACCCAAAATGCTCACTAACCCAGTTCTCTCCCCCCTCCAGCTTCGCAGTAATGAGCCTCTGTTCCTCGACGATACCGATACCGTTTGGCAGGTCGAAACCGGGACGCTGGCTGTCTTTGCTATCAGCGTTGAGGACAATACATTCACTAGCCGCAGGCGCTATTTGTTTAGCGTCAAAGCCGGAGCAGTGCTGTTCCCCGCCGCGTTGGGCAGCTCGCAGAGTCCTTGCAGGCTGCTGGCGGTGCCGATCGAGTCGGTAGTGCTTCAGCCTGTGCCGCGAAGCCGCTTTGTCGGCGGGCTAATGGCTCACTCTGGGAGCACCCAGAACCGCGTTCAGAGTCGCGCGATCGCGGCAGTAGAAACCTGGGTGCACCGCTTGGGAGCAGCCCTATCAGATACGGTATCGTCGCGGCTAGCGACCCCCATTGCCACTAGCGGCTTGCTGCTGCCGGGAGAGGTTTACCAGCCGCCCCAGGGGCAGATTGTTTGGGTGCGGGTGCTGGCCGGTCGGGTGCAGGTGCTGGGTATGGCCGACCTGGCTTTGACACCAGCCGCCGGGTGGATTCCCCTCAGCAGCCACCTGTGGCTAGAGGCGACGGCAGCGACAGAAATAAGTCTGTGCAGTTCCCGTGGTCTGACTGGTGGCCCTCTAACAGCGGGGCTAGCAGCCATGCAGGCTTTGGTATTACAGGGTATTCAGAACCTAGAAGCCCAGGAGCGGGTGCAGGAATATCAGCGGTTTCAGGCGCGAGCGCAGCTCAATGCCGAGGCCGTGACGGAAACCCTAAGCAATCTAGCTGGGGTATTTGACCCTGCCCAGCCCCTAAATTCTGCTGAAGAGCCGCAGTCAGAAAACACGCTGCTGATAGCGGCAGGAGCGGTGGGACGGGCTCTGGGTATCACTATCTGCCCACCGGCCCGGTCAGAGGATCTGCGCCGGGTGCGCGACCCGCTAGATGCGATCGCGCGGGCGTCTCAAATTCGCACTCGTCAGGTGGCGCTGCGCGATCGCTGGTGGCAGCGCGATGGCGGCCCGCTGCTGGCCTACAGTCGTGCCGACGGTCGTCCCCTGGCGCTGCTGCCCGTCGGCGATACCCGCTACGAAGTTTTTGACCCAGAGCATCAGACCCGACGATCTTGCACCCAGGCCGAGGCCGACGCGATCGCGCCCACCGCCTACAGCTTCTACCGCTCGCTGCCCTACCAGCTCAAGCCTTGGGATCTGGTGCAGTTTGCTACCTATGGCCATCGGCGCGAGCTAGTGGTGGTGTTCTGCGCCAGCGTCGCCGCTACCCTGCTGGGCATGGTGACGCCCCAGGCCACCGGCATTTTGATCGACCACGCTATCCCCAGTGCTGATCAAACCCTGATTGTACAGATTGCCTTTGCCCTACTGGCCACCACCTTTGGCACCACCCTGTTTCAGCTCACCCAGGGCATCGCCCTAATGCGGCTAGAAACCTTTGCCGATGCCGCCACCCAGGCTGCCGTGTGGGATCGCCTGCTCAAGCTCAAGACCAGTTTCTTTCGAGAGTACTCTATCGGCGACCTAAGCTCTCGCGTGTCTGCTATTGGCCAGATTCGCCAAAGGCTCGGAAACACCCTGCTTAAGAGCATTTTCTCTAGCCTGTTCTCGCTGCTCAATCTGGGGCTGCTGTTCTACTACAGCGTGCCGCTGGCGCTGGTGGCAACCGTCGTTGCGGCCCTCAACATCGCCGTTACCGTCACTTCTGGCATGCTCACCCTGAAGAAACTGCGCCCTCTGCTCGATCAGCAGGGAAAGCTGTTCGGTATGATGGTGCAGATCGTCAATGGGGTGGCTAAATTTAGGGTGGCCGGAGCCGAGCCCCGCGCCTTTGCCTACTGGGGCCGACAGTACAGTCAGCAGCTGCGGCTGACTCTGGCCTCTGAAGGCATTGAAGACAACCTCACCCTCATCAACAGCCTGCTCTCGGCCCTGACGCCAGCGGTTCTGTTCACCTTTGCCACTTCTTTGATTGACCAAGAAGGCGGCTTCTCTACGGGTACTTTTCTGGCCTTCTATACCGCCTTTGGCACCTTTATTGGCGGAGCTACTAGCCTCAGCACCACCGTAGTCGATGTGCTAGACGTGCTGCCGATCTGGCAGCGAGCGCAGCCTATCTTAATGGCGCAGCCGGAGGTCGATCCCAGCAAAGCTGACCCAGGCCGCATTTCTGGACAGGTTACGATCGATCAGGTATCGTTTCGCTATCGCTCTGACGGCGCGCTGATTTTAGACGGCGTGACTATTCAGGCAGAGCCGGGCGAGTTTATTGCCCTGGTTGGGCCTTCCGGCAGCGGTAAATCGACGCTGTTTCGGCTGCTGCTGGGGTTCGACAGCCCCGAAGTTGGCACCCTCTACTTCGACGGGCAAGATATGGCGGGTCTCGACCTCAACGCCGTGCGGCGACAGTTTGGAGTCGTGCTGCAAACTAGCCGCCTGATGTCGGCTTCAATTTTTGAGAACATTGCCAGTAGCGCCATGCTGACCATGGAAGAAGCCTGGGAAGCGGCCCGCATGGCGGGTTTAGATCACGACGTCACCGCTATGCCGATGGGTATGCACACCGTCGTTAGCGAAGGGGGAACCAACCTCTCCGGCGGGCAGCGGCAGCGACTGCTGATCGCGCGGGCGCTGGCGCTGCGCCCCCGCATTCTGCTGTTTGACGAAGCGACCAGCGCTCTAGACAACCACACCCAGGCCGTCGTCAGCGAAAGCCTCGATCGCCTTAAGGTGACCCGCATTGTTGTAGCCCACCGCCTCAGCAC
>JBARUP010000260.1:0-11616 GCA_049645805.1 Nodosilinea sp. | reverse complement strand
AGAATTGGTCAACCTGTAGGGTGCATTCGCGAAGCAATGCACCGCATCTCACATGGGTTATATCAACCTTTAATCCTCCAAATAGCCTAGCTCTTCAAGGCGACGGCGAACTTCGGGGTCGTCGTAGTCGGTCGCGCGGGCGACGGTGGCCTGAGCGAGATTCTGATCTGAGCGGTCGGCGAAGGCCTGAAGGCAGTCTTGCAGGGCTTCCACATTCTCCGGCAGGATGGCGCTGAGGTCGAGGGCTTCGGTGGGGTCTTCGAGTACGTCGTAGAGTTCGGCCTCGGAGCCTTCGGTTTCAATCAGCTTGTGCTGGCCCATCCACACGGCGCGGCGGACGCGATCGCACCCCATAGTCTTGACCAGCTCTGGCTGGCGCTTCTGCATCAGGTTGACCACATTCTGCGGCGGAATCGCTTCTGCAAAGACGTAGTCGCGCTCCTGAGAGTCCTGGCTGTGGGCTAAATCTAGCGCCAGTTCTTTCTCGTTGGCGATGCCCGCTGCCGCTAGCACCGTGTGGAATAGCCGCCGAGTGGAGACGACAGACTCTACCGTAGCGCCCTGCTCTAGACGGTTGGCCGGATCGCGAATAATCAGCGGCACCCGCACCAGCTCGTTGTAGATCGATAAGCTGTGGCCCATGTAGTGCTTTTCGCCCAGGTGCTCGCCGTGATCGGCGCAGATAATTACCAGCGTGTTGTCAAGCTGGCCGGACGCTTGCAGACGGTCAAAGAAGTCACCCAGCATCGCATCCTGGTAGGCCACCTCGGCGTCGTACATGCCGTCTAGCGTTTGCTTTTGCTCGTCGTCGAGCGCGCCGGTCAGCGGGGCCAGCCAGCCGTAGACGTCGCCGTTGAAGCGCTGCAAAAAGCTCTGAGCCTTGCGATCGGCCAGCACGTGAGACGCAAACTGCTCGATATAGCGGCGGGGCGGATGATAGGGCATGTGGGTGCCCATCAGATTCACGAAGGTGAAGATGGGCTGGTCGGTCTGGGTGCCGGTGCGGTTGATCAGCAGGTTGGCCGTGTCTTCTAAAGATTTTTGCGTGTTGCCCTTAAAGTTCAAGGCCGTTTGCCACAGGGGCACCATCAGCGGCGTGAACGACAGGGCTAGCAGCGCGTCCGATCGCGCAAAGGCATCCTGAACGCGATTGAGAAGCGCCGCGATTTTGCCTTTAAACCACTGGCGATAGCGACCCACTAGCCCTGGGCGACTACCCGCCTGGTTGGGCTTTGAGGTGAGCAGGCCGCTGTAGTTGAGAAAGCTGGCAAACCCTCGCCGCAGCCCGTTGTTGATGACGCCAACTAGGGGGTTGTTGCAATACCCGGCGGTGTAGTAGCCGCTGGCCTCAAGCCGCTCGGCCAGAGTGGGCAAATCGGGCGGCAGCACCGAGTACGACTGCACCATGGTGTGCTCAGAGGGGTACAGCCCGGTGAACATCGAGGCGTGGGATGGCACCGTCCACTGGGCTGCTGCCACGGCTTGGGTAAAGCGGGTGGACTGGGCCGCGATCGCATCTAGGTTTGGCGACGTGGGCTTATCGTAGCCGTAGCAGGAGAGGCGATCGGCTCGCTGGGTGTCGAGCACAAGAAAGAGAATGTCGGGGCGAGCAGCCATGGGGGTTAGCCAACGAGTCAACAGAGCACAGGTTCTATCCTAAACAGAACTGTTCTCGATCATCGCGTGACATTGATGACAAAGCTCGTTTTAGTCAGCCTCAGACCTCGTGATGTGCAGGGGCACTGCGTGCAATGCCCCCACGTGGGGTCTCTAGCCGTCGGGAGCGACAATGCGGCGCGACATCACGCTGATGTATTCGCCGCTGCGCCCGGTGGGAATGGGCTCAATCCAGGCGACTCTGTCGCAATACTTGAGCACCTCCATGCGGTTGATCGCCTCCATTACGGCGGCGTAGTCGCCCAGCAGAATGTGCGTCAGCCGGTCGGGCCGATAGGTGGGCAGCGCAAACGATGCGGACAGCGCGCGCTGCTCCGAGGGTTGATAACTCATGCGGTTGTCTCCGTTTTCGGGTGAAGGAAAACGGGGAACGCTCCAGCGCTTTCCCAAGGGAAGGTAAACAAAGACGCTAGCTCCTAGAATGCACCTAGGGCATCTCACTTACCCGTTTTAAGTTGGGATGTCTCAGGGGGTAAGGGAAGTTGCTGCTTCTCTTACTCCCGTCCTAGATACATTCATCCACCAATGACCTAAGCTCCCAGAATCTGGTCATCCAGAGCAAAATCGACCTCGGCCTTGTCGTCGCCAGCGGCCAGGTAATCATTCTGAAACGAATCCTTCAGCCCCGCGACCAGATCGTAGGTCGGTGCCCAGCCCAGCTCGGCCTGAGCTTTGTCAATCGCGGTAAAGAAATGCTGCACCCGCATCGGAAACGCCTTCGCTTTGCCAAAGTCAAACGCCTTCGGGTCGTAATGAATCATCTTGAGACTGTCGACATCCTTCCCCGCTGCCGTAGCGCAGGCGCGAGCCAGCCCGTCAAAGGTAACCGCCTTTTCGCCAGAAATATTGTAAATCTGACCGATCGCCGTCTCATTCCCCAGCACCGCCGCCATCGCCGCCGCCAAGTCTTGCACATGGCCGAGCTGCGTGAGGTGCATGCCGTTGCCGGGGATAGGGATGGGGCGATCGCGCGCCACCCGATCAAAGAACCATTTCTCGATAGGGTTGTAGTTTTGCGGGCCGTAAATGTAGACCGGGCGCACCGAGGTGAAGGGCACTGCCTGGGCCTGTAGGTAAGATTCGGTTTCAAACTTGCCTTTGTGGCGGCTCTTAGGGTCCACTGCATCCCCTTCAATATGGGGCATTTGGTCAGACTTTAGGTACACTCCAGCGGAGCTAACATAGATGAAATGCTGGAGTTTACCGCCGAAGATTTCAATCAGCGGCTGGGTATCGGCTAGCTCACGTCCGTTATTGTCAAAGATAGCGTCGAAAGTTTCGCCCGCCAGCGGCTTGAGACTGTCGGCATCGGTGCGATCGCCCACAATGGTTGGTACCCCCTCGACTGGGGCGGGGTGATTACCCCGGTTAAATAGCACGACCTCATGGCCCTGTTCGATCAATAGCTTGGTTAGATACACCCCAATAAACCGGGTGCCGCCCATGACCAGTACGCGCATTGTCTCTCTCCTGCTAATCAATGACCCCTGTAGGCCGCTGAACTTGATGTATGTATATTAAGCCGCGCTAATCCCCAATATTCTCTTGAAAAATCAGGGGATCTAGGCTAAAACCCGTTAAGCAAACCGGTAGATAACGGCCTAGGCCTTACGCTCCGGGGGGAAGCCGCCTAAAATGTATGAGTTAAGCACCGGCCTTAACACCCTAAGCGCGAGATGGTCTCTACATGCGAGAGCTGGACAACGCCTACCGAATTCTAGAGCTAGAGCCCGGTGCCTCCCTGGAGGCGGTCAACCAGGCTTACAAAGATCTGGTGTTCGTTTGGCATCCCGATCGCATTCCCCAAGACAATACGCGGCTGTACGAAAAGGCCCAAGACAAGATAAAAGCGCTGAACCACGCCCGCGATTTGCTGCGATCGCACAGCCGCAGCGGCCACAGTGCCAGTACTAGCAGTCGTCACGGCACCGCCAGCAGTTATCGAGCTTCCACCGCAGGCTACGGCACCAGCGACTACCGCTCCGCCTACAGCAACGGCTATAACAGCAACGGGTACAGCAACGCCCGCTCTCAGGCCAGCGACGATAGCAAAGAGGAGTCGCGATCGGCCGCTAACAATCGCTACTATCGCTACCAGCGCAGTACCTATGGCAGCAGCTATTACGGCACCGGGAACGGTCGTGCCGCCAGTGGTGGCCCAACAGCAAGTGGCCCAACAGCAGGTGGCTCGACAGCGTCAAGCACCAACCAGGCGCAGACTGGTCAGTCTCAAACCTACCGGCAGCGGCGAGATGCGGCGGCGGGGGTAGGTGGCGACAAAGCTGCGACCAGTAGCGCCAGCGCCAGCAGCCATCAGGCTAGTCCTGCCAGCAGCAGCAGTAGCGCCCCGCCTAAAAGCAAGCCTGCTGACGCCTACAACAGCTACAACGCCCACACTCGCAACGGAGCCGCTAGCACCCACCGCTCGCGCCAAAGCCCCGACCTCAGCGGCACCGACATGCACGGAGCAAACCTGCGGGAAAAAGACTTTGCGGGCCGTAACCTGAGTGAGGCAAACCTGAGCGGAGCCGATCTTAGCGATGCCTTTTTGCACAAGGTCAATTTAAATCGGGCTAATCTCAGCAAGGCTAAGCTGTTTCGCGCCAACCTGCTGCAGGCCGACCTCAGCCACGCCAACCTGCGCGAGGCCGATCTGATTGGCGCTGACTTTAGCGGAGCCGACCTCAGCGGGGCCGACCTCAGCGGGGCTAAGGTAGCGGTAGGGGGCCGCACTATGGTCAAGCTCACCGGCACGATTCTGACCGGGGCGATCATGCCTGATGGCTCAATTCACGATTAGACTTTGCTTTCGCCCAATTGCTGTTACGGCTGCTGTGGCCGCTATTCCAACCCCTGCTAAACACATAATGCCTAGTAAGTAGGAAGACCCAATCAAATATAAGACCGTGTAGGTTGCGGTTGAGGAACGAAACCCAACGCCCGCATGGGTTACGCTACCGCTAACCCATCCCACATTTGAATTAGCCCAGCTACTTAACTAGCGATCCCCTAGATGCTAGTGCGACGCTTCGCCTGCCCGAATGTGTCTAGTTTATAAATACTGATGCTTGACGCCTTGGAGATCGTGTCAAGATCCCTTGAAGGACACTGATCTTAGAAGGTTTGTGGGTAGATTGAAGAAAGAGGCCGTAGCTGCTTTAAATTGAGGAATGAACCTTGGGTAACGAGAATTCTGAGTACAAAGCTGGCATCCGAAAGCGAGTGAAGCTAACGAATCCTGAACAGCTTTACAACGTTCAGGACGAAGATGGCTCTAAAATTCCCTATGATCTGGCGAATGGTCGGCAGCTATTCAACCATTACCGCCACCGTATGACCAATTATGACCAGGTCTTAGACAGCATCCGCTCAGAGCAGCAGGGAAATATTTCAGGTAGGCAAGAAAAGCAGGTGTCTGTGGCGGCTGCGGAACATGTTTTAGAGCAGTACCGTAATGAGCACGTTAAGGTCATTCGAGATAGCCAGAACAAGGGGAGAATTCTTAAATCTCTGCTTGAAAAAGCTGGCGTTGGTACAGCATCAGCTCTATCTCAGCTACTGGATTCTTGGTCTGAGAAGATCAAGGAGATTGGCCACCTAGAGAGCAGTCAGCGTTCCCTACAGACATGGAACGATACCTATCGTGTCCAGCGGGAGTTAGTGAAATCTCTATTGAAGCAAGAGAATGTTTCGGAGGATATTCAGGTAAAGGTCAAGCACATCTACAGCACAAAATCTCCTAAAAAGGCAGTTGAATTAGGCTCTGATTTATTCAAGCTCGAAAAGTCTGAAATCTTGAAATTGGTTAAAACTGTTGTCCACTACAGCAAGTTGTAAAGGGGCACTATGAAAATGGCTGAGGTCAAGCAGGAAGTCTACAAGCTGACCGGCACAGAGACCACTCAAGAACTAAAGAAAAAGCATCCCAAACTGACAAAAGGACGCGATCTGCGGTACAAAGCTCACTGGATGAATATTCTAGAGCAGGTTCGGGCTCTAAAACGAACGCCTGATATAAGCCTGGCTGAACTAGAAGAGTCCGAAAAAATGCTTAAGAATTCTCTGTTTAAAGTCGGTGCAATGGCCGGTCTAACTCAGAACAAGCTAGAAACTGACTGGCAGCGGATTCAGCTAGAAGCTCAAATAGCAGATGTTCATATTGAGGATCTGTAGCCGCAATCTCCCTTAGTCAACCGTATTTCGTCTAAGTGCCGAATCCCGCTTCTAGTACCCAATCTGGCGCGACTCTTCTGCTGGGAAGCCCATACACATTCTTACTAAGTGAATTCGCCGCTGACAGTATTACCCTGAACAGCCTCTGGCAAAATCAGCATGGCATCACCGAAGGAGTAGAAGCGGTAGTCGTGCTCGATAGCGGTTGCGTAGAGGGCCAGCAGAGGCTCTCGTCCTACCAGGGCGCTGACCAGCATGAGCAGGCTAGATCCCGGCAGGTGAAAGTTGGTAATTAGTCCGTCGACTATTCGGTACTGGTAGCCGGGGTAAATAAACAAGTTGACCTTGCCTCGGTAGGGTTGCAGTTCACCTCCCTGGGCGGCACCCTCTAGCGCGCGCACTACCGTTGTGCCCACGGCAATTACCCGTCCGCCGCGAGCCTTAGTCGCGTTGATCTGGGCTACGGTTTCAGCTGAGACGTCAATCCATTCGCCGTGCATTTTATGGTCGAGAATATTTTCGGCCTCAACCGGGCGAAAGGTGCCGACGCCCACGTGCAGGGTAATGAGCGATCGCCCCACTCCCGCCTCATCCAGCCGCTCAAGCAGCTTAGGGGTAAAGTGCAGTCCCGCCGTTGGGGCCGCCACCGCTCCAGGAGCCTCGGCGTAGACCGTCTGGTACTGGTCAGGCGAAGCTGAGCGAGCGGTAATGTAGGGAGGGAGTGGAACTTCCCCCAGCCGCTCAAAGAGGGCAAAGAGGGACTCATGCCCCTGAGGCTCAAACTTCAGCAGGCGACCGCTGGTGTCGGAGTCGGTGTCTAGCACCTGGGCTACTAGGTCGGGCTGGTCGGGATTAGCGCCAAAATGTACCATAGCCCCTGGCTTGAGACGGCGACCGGGCCGCACCAGAGCCAGCCACTGGCTATGGCCTTTGTCTTCGAGCAAAAATACTTCGACTTGGGCACCGCTGGGTTTGTAGCCGAGTAGACGAGCGGGGATGACCCGCGTATCGTTGAGGACAAGCAGATCGTCGGGCTTTAGCAGATTGGGCAGATCGTAGAAGTGGACGTGACGGTGGCTGGTGGCGCTGTCTACCACCAGCAAACGAGATGAATCCCTGGGGACAGCAGGGGTCTGAGCAATTTTTTCTGGCGGTAGGGAATATTGATACGCCGCCAGGGAATATTCAGGAGAGACGGAATCGCCCTCAAGGGTAGTTCTTTGATGATTGGTCATGGCCTAGCTAGGTTGGGGGGATACACCCAGGTGAGTTAGGGGACTTGACCCTAACCACCCAGGGGCCAATCTAAGACAATAAGGACTGTAGCACCTGTTTAAAGGTCAACGATGGAATACACCTACTATCTCGCCAACGCAAGTTTGACCCTTCGCGTGGTTGAACACCTGCTGGGCACCCCGAGATTGCCCCTGGAGTTCATGACGGTGATTCATCAGATCGATGGGTGGGTCATTCGCGTCAAAATGGATGACTATATCGGCGTTCCTGATGCAGAAGACTTTCGCGCCTACATGAATGAGCTGGGTATCGCCTACGACCCCGGTATTCGGGTGCGTATGGCCCTCTGGGGTCTAGAAACCGGGCAATCGCCCATCGATGTAATGCGTCGCTACCAAGTGGCAATCGTTTCCCACGGCAAGCCCGATCGCGAAGAGATCGAAGCCTTTCGCCGTCAGTTTGTGATGGGTCTGGGCTACTGCCCCGAAACTCTGGCCTAGAGCAAGGGCAGCGATTTCGACCTGTTTTGTTCCAAAGACATATCTCGTAGAGGGTAGGGAAACCTACCCTTTTTTGTGACTTTCTACACCTGGTCCTGTAAGAACAGACTTCATAAGTGAACGCCGTAGTTCAGCAGCAAGTGGTTAAGCGATTGACCAGCTCGGTAGCCGTGTCACAAATAAGTTGGGTTTTGCACAAACTTACTAGAACGCCTGCAAAAGCGCAGGCGCTCATTCCAGTACATCAGCCAGGAGTGACATATACAAACCATACGCCAGGAGAATACCCTATGCTTGTTCCTTATTACCAAGCTCACGGCCCTCAGATTGAGTGCCCCCACTGTCGCCGCCACAGCATCGTGAGGCACGGTGAAAGCGAATACGTCTGTCTCAACTGTGATTTTCGCCGCGACTTGTCAGAGCCGTACTTGGGTAGCCTCAGCAACCTATTGCTTGGAGGGCTGACCTTTTTTCTGGTGCTCATTTTTGGGCAGCTCTTGCAGGGTTAGCTTCATCCTTAGGCCTGGGGCTCTCTCTAGAAAGATCGGCTTTAGCCCACAGAGCTAGGCCACCTCCTCGGCCCCGAGCGGCGATATAGCCTTCCTGAACGGCAAAAAAGGTAAAGAACGGCAGTTTACCCACCGAGGCTGCGTCAAATTCTTCTGCTGTTGTGGTTTTGCCGCGCAGAGGCACACTGAGCAGGCTCAAGGTTCCAGCTAGTATTTGAAGGCGCACAAAGTCGAAGGCCAGCAGGTTTTTTTGAGGCAAAAACTTGGCTGGGCCAGTGAACCGCAGCCGGATGGAACCCACCTGAAGCTGGTTTTGAATAGTCAAGCGATCGCTAGTCTGGCTAAAGCTGAGGGTTGCGATCGCTAGCCCCGGTATATAGAATCCGCCGCTAGTGGGCTGCCCTGCCCTGGTGATGGGCTTCTTAGGGGCCGTAAACCGCAGTCGCCAGGTACCCAGCAGCGCCTGCGGCAAAAACTGGCGTCGCTGCTGTTTAGTTTGTTGTTCGGCTTTGAGTAGCGCCGCCGTGATTTGCTTGCCATCTAGGCGCGTGCCTAAGGCAGCTGTTTCTAGCAGGTCTGGAGTCGGCGGGGTCAAAGCACTCTCGGCGGCAGTCATGGCAGCTCCAGGATTTAGGTCACCAGACCGGCACTGTTGTCTAGTCCTTGGGCTAAAGGCACACAGGCGCTGTGGTCTGACTAAATCTATTATGCCAAGGTGGTTGAGCCTAAAGGAACGCGATCCTCTTCCAGAGAGGCTTCGCCAACGTCGGCGCAGGGGCTTAACCGGGTGGCATAATGGGGCACGTTCATTTGTTGCGCGCTATGGCTACTACTCCGCGATCGCCCCTGCTGCGCCGCCCCGCGCTCAAACCTGGCACCAGCGTGTCGACTATGCTTATGGGCGTGGGACTCGCGATTACCCTAGTGTTTGTGCTGATCGCTCTGCTGGCACCGCTAATGCAGTCGTGGGGCTGGCTGGCCGATCCGACCACAGCGCTACAAAACCCAATCCACCAGCCCCCCGGCGGTGACCACTGGTTTGGCACCACTCGCCAGGGCTACGATATATTCTCGCGCACCTTGTTTGGCACCCGCGCTGCCTGGCAGGTAGTGCTGTTGGCCACTCTGCTAAGCGTGGCAATCGGGGTGCCTTTGGGCATGGTCAGCGGCTACCTCGGCGGCTGGCTTGACCGTGCCCTGCTATTTTTTATGGATACAATCTATACCCTGCCGGGGCTGCTGCTCTCGGTAACGCTGGCTTTTGTTGTGGGTCGAGGAGTGCTCAACGCTGCGATCGCCCTCAGTATTGCCTATATTCCTCAGTACTACCGGGTGGTGCGTAACCACACCGTCAGCGTTAAAACCGAGCTATTTATCGAAGCTGCTCAGGCCATGGGAGCCTCGACCTGGACGGTGCTGACCCGCTACCTGTTTCTCAACGTCATCCAAAGCGTGCCGGTGCTGTTTACGCTCAACGCTGCCGATGCCATTTTGGTGCTTGGGGGGCTAGGCTTTCTGGGGCTAGGTCTGCCCGAGCAGGTGCCCGAGTGGGGAGCCGACATTCGTCAGGCCCTCGACGCGCTGCCCACGGGTATCTGGTGGACAGCGCTGTTTCCAGGGCTGACGCTGACCCTAATGGTGACCGGGCTTTCACTGGTGGGCGAAGGACTTAACGAGCTGATGAACCCGCTGCTGCGCCGCGAAAACTGGCGCTAGGGTTCAAATCAGGCCCCCGCCTCATCCACCTTTAGGCCTACTCCGCAGCGCTGTCACCGAGTAAAGCAGCAGTGCCCCCCAAATGCAGCCAAAGGTAACAACGTGAACCGGCGTGAACGGCTCGCCGTACACAAAGACCCCCAGCAGCAGCGACAGCGAGGGGGCTAGGTACTGAAAAAAGCCCAGAGTAGCCAGCTTGAGTCGTTTGGCCGCGTTGTTGAACCAGAGCAGGGGCATTGAGGTGGTTACTCCAGCCCCGATAAACAGCAGCGTCATCGGCCAATCGCTAAAGTGGCTCTGGCCTGTAACGCTCAGCCAGCCGATAAACAGCAGCGTTATCGGTGTAATTAGCAGCGTTTCGACCGCTAGGCCGACTAGAGGAGCTACGGCTACTACCTTGCGCAGCAGACCATAAAACGCAAAGGAAACAGCTAGGGCTAGAGCAATCCACGGAACGGTACCCAGCTGCCAGATGAAGTATCCTACCCCCACGACCGCCAGTGCTACAGCGATCTGCTGCCCCCGCTGCAGCCGCTCTTTAAGAAAAACAAAGCCCAGCAGTACCGTGACGAGTGGGTTGATGTAGTAGCCCAGGCTAGCTTCAACAACGCGATCGCTATTGACCCCGTAGATGTATAGCCCCCAGTTGAGCGTTAACAAACTGGCCGTAAGCAGCAGCAGCAGCACCTGGCGGGGAGACTTGAGCAGCGCTAGCAGCTCGGGCAGCCGTCGCTGCACCAGCAAAATGCCAACTAGAAACGCCGCTGACCAGATCATGCGGTGGCTGAGTACTTCCACTGCCGAAACTGAGACAAAAAATTTCCAGTAAATGGGCAGCAGTCCCCAGGTGCTGTATGCCAGTAGAGCGTACATGGACCCGAGGTTAGCCTCACTCCAGCCTGAGTCAGCAGGTTTAGGTATTGTCACGTCGCGTTCAAAGCAACCATTGTAGCGATCGCGGCTAATCGTGGTGGAGCGGCAGCCGTACTACTATAGATGTGCCTGCTTCGAGCTGGCTATGGGCCACCACGGTACCGCCGCAGTACGTCAGCAGCTGCTGCACAATGGAAAGCCCTAGTCCGGCTCCTTCAGCCTCGTTCGGCAGATTGCGACCTCGGTAAAAGTACCCAAAAATTCGCGGTAGGTCGCCCGCAGAGATGCCAATGCCGGTGTCGCGGACCTCAATTTCAGCGTAGTCTGCGGTACTGCGGGCCGTAACCCACACCTGACCACCATCCGACGTGTACTTGAGACTATTGCTAAGCAGATGAATCATAATCTGCCGTAGCCAGCTCTCAGGACAGCTCACTGCCGGCAGCTGCTGGGGAATCGTGTAGGCTAGCCTCACGCCTTTCTCTTCGGCGAGCGGTTGATACGTGCTGACTACTGGGGGGACTACCTCTGAGAGGTACAGTGGCTGGAGCTGCGCCTGGCTGGCGCTAGTTTCCATTTGCAACAGGTTGAGAACGCCGCTAATTAGGGCACTCTGGCGATCGCACTCCTGGCTAATCATCGTCATGTAGCGCTGGCGCTGGGGTGGCTTGAGGTGGGGCGAATCGAGTAGCGTAAGGGCCGTTTTAATGGTGGTTAGAGGGGTGCGTAGCTCTTGACCTACCGTATTAAGAAAGGCATCTTTGAGGCGCAGGGTGTTGAGCAACACCTCGTTCTGGGCCGATAGGCTAACTAGATTCAGGGCCTGACAACGATAGGTCGAGGCCGACTGACGCAGTTGCTCCTGGCGCTTTAGCTGCCAGTTAAGCCAGCGATCGACAAGGGATAGGTAGGCAGGCGTGAGGGTCTGGGGT